>JAVVYT010000015.1:0-15605 GCA_036650995.1 Clostridia bacterium
CTAGTAGGGTTAAGGGGCAAGGCAAGAAGAGTCAAAGAGCAAAGCAAGATATAGTAAAGAGTTTAACAAGTTGAAGTAAGATTTTTATATTAAGAAAAAAAGGGCAAAGAAACGGCACAGATTTACAGCATATATATAAGTAGAAACACAAAAAGATTATGATTAAAAAGGTGAGGGATTTATGAAAAAGTCTATTGCAGTAATTTTAACAACAGTAATACTAGTAAACCTATTTGCAATATTACCGGCAGGTGTATCGGCCGAGGAGGCTCCTAAAACACCCGTTACAACAAACTCAAGAAATGAGAACTTTGATGCTAACTCTGGAGAAACTCTTGAGATAATCAAGAACACCTATTCACAGTTTTTAAAAGCAAACGAGTCGGTTGTTCGTGCAAAAGACAAGATAGAGATAGATCTTACCAGTTTTATATCAGAAGGTACAGACAAAAACAAACTTGTTGACAACTTTCTTGGCAGACCAGGCAAAAGCTTATACACTGATGAAACAGGCAGTGTATCTTTTAAAGTCACGGTGCCAGCAGACGGACTATATGCAATAAACTTTGATTATGTTGCAGGCAACTCACGTGGTAGTTCTATTGAAAGAGATTTTAAAGTAAATGGAGTTATTCCATATAAAGAAGTACAAGGTGCAATTTTCAGAAGATTGTATGAAGATAAAAAAGAAGAAGCAGGCAAAAAGGACGCTGCCGGAAACGACATTAAACCTTCACAGGTAGAAGTTCAAAAATGGCAGAACACCTATTTAAAAGATGCACAGGGATATTTTGCAGATCCACTTTTAATTAAGTTAAATGCCGGCGAGAACACTTTAACAATTGTTTCAAGAAGTGAGCCGATTACCTTTGGTTCTATTTCACTAACATCAACACCTACATTAAAGTCATACGCAGATGTTATGGCAGAGTACAATCAAAAAGGTTACAAACTAGCAGGAGCAGATCCAATATTTATTCAAGCAGAGTCTGCTGCACTTAAATCTGATACAGTATTATATCCACTTACCGATTTTACAACACCTTCAACAAAACCATACGAATCGGGTAAGACATTACTAAATACAATAGGCGGACAGAAATGGCAAGCGCCTCGTCAATTTTTAACCTGGAATGTTGACATTAAAAAAGCAGGACTATATAACATTACATTAAAAGAACGTCAAAACATTGCTAGAGGTGTTACAGCCAACAGAGCGATATATATAGATAATGAAATTCCATATAAAGAGTTTGACTGTTATAAATTTGATTTTGATACAAAATGGCAATTAGAAACATTAAAAGCTGAAGACGAGAAACCATATATGGTATACTTTGATGTGGGAGTTCACGAGATAAAGCTTGAAGTTGTTTTAGGACAGATGTCAGAGCAGATAAACAAAGTAGACGAAATTCTAAAAGAGCTTAATGATATTTACAGAAAAATTATGATAATCACAGGCTCGGCACCTGATGCTATGCGTGATTACAAACTAGGACAATTAATTCCAGAGGACATTAAAAGGCTTGGAACACTTGGCGAAGAGCTTGATGTTGTTCGTAACTGGTTTATAGATTACACAGGTGGCAAAGGTACAAACGATGCTACACTTAATACAAACGTTGTTGTTTTAAAGAGAATGGGCGCTGACGCAAACCGTGTTCCTGGTGACTTACCATTCTTCAAATCAAACATTGGTGCACTTGCTAACTGGATCATTCAGGTAAATCAGCAGCCATTAGAGCTTGATTATTTAGAGATAACATCAACTGAAAATCCAAAGCACGAAAGACCAACAGCAACATTTTTCGAGCAGATAGCATATGACTTCACACAGTTTTTTGGCTCGTTTTCAAATGACTACGGCTCAGTAGGAGCAGCATCAAACGAAACAGACAAAAATAACAATATTAAAGTTTGGATACCAACAGGACGTGACCAAGCACAGGTACTTAGAAAACTTATTGATAATAGCTTTATTCCACAGACAAATATCGGAGTAAAACTAGAGCTTGTAACAGCCGGAGCATTACTTCCTGCAACTGTTGCCGGAATTGGACCTGACGTTGCTATTAATATGGGTGACGGAGAGCCGGTAAACTACGCTATTCGTAATGCGGTTATAGATTTAAAACAATTCCCTGATTTTGCTGAAGTAGAAAAGAGATTTTTACCAGACAGAATGATACCACTTACATTTAATGATGCTGTATATGCACTTCCCGAAACACAGTCATACAACGTATTATTTTATAGGCAGGACGTTTTAAAAGAGCTTGGGCTTAAAATTCCAAACACATGGGAGGATTTAGTTTCAATAATTCCTCAGTTACAAAAAAACAATATGACCTTTGGTATGCCAGTATCGACAACAAAAGCACCAGGCGCTGGTAATACAAGTTTCTTCACACTGTTATTCCAAAATGGTGGAGATATATACAATAAAAACGGATCTGAGTGTATTATAGATAACACACAAGGTCTTGATAGTTTCAAAAAGTGGACTAATTTCTACACAAACTACGGATTGCCACAAGACTACGATTTCTTAGCAAGATTTAGAACAGGTGAAGCACCACTTGCAATGAATGACTTTGGTGGATTTAACAGCTTGGTAGTATCGGCACCGGAAATTCGTGGTTTATGGAATTTCACATTAATACCAGGTACTGTTCAAAAAGACGGTACAATAGATAGAAGTGTTCCATTTGGTGGACTTACCTGCTTTATCGTAAAAAATTCTACAAAACAGGCACAATCTTGGGAATTCCTCAAATGGTGGACAAGCAAAGACACACAGCTAGGCTTTGGTAAAGAGATGGAGAGTGTACTTGGTGCATCTGCTAGATATGCAACAGCAAATCTTGAAGCTTTAAAGGAAATTCCTTGGGCAGGAGATTTATATAAGATACTTGAAGAGCAGATGAAATGGGGCAAAGGTGTTCCACAAGTTCCAGGCAGTTACTTTATTGCCAGACATATCGACAATGCCTTTAGGAAAGTTGTTATTTCAAAAGGGGATCAGAAAGAGTCGTTATCAGATTATACATATCTTATTAATCAAGAAATTCTTGCTAAACGTATAGAATTTGGTTTAGATTAAATTTTATAAAACAAAATCTATAATTAGTTTGTAAAGGAGTAGTTATGAGCCGACCAATTAAATTAAATAACAAAGCTACATTCAAAGAGAGTCTTAGCTATACGTTTAAGGAAATGAAAAATAATTACGATGCGTATTTATTCTTAGCTCCGTTTGCTATCATCTTTCTATTATTTACCCTAACACCGGTTATTATATCAGTTTGGTATAGTTTTACCTACTATAATATACTAGAACCGGCAAAATTCGTAGGGTTTCAGAATTATATCAGTTTACTTGTAAATGACGATGTATTTTTAACTACCATTAAGAACACGTTCGTTATCGCAATAATTACAGGTCCAATTGGATATTTAGCATGTTTCTTCTTTGCGTGGCTTATAAACGAGCTACCTCCACTAATAAGATCCATTATGGTTGTTGTATTCTATGCTCCGTCACTATCAGGCGCTGCTGTTTCAATCTTCCTTGTAATCTTTAGTGGTGACGCAAATGGCTACATAAACTCGATGCTGCTGAATATGGGTATAATAAAAGCACCGATCTTATGGCTCACTGATGTAAAATATATGATGCCCTTGCTGATTATAATTGTACTTTGGATGAGTCTTGGCGCCGGATTCTTATCATTTGTTGCCGGATTTAAGGTGGTAGATAAATCGCAATATGAGGCAGGATACATTGATGGAATTAAAAACAGAATTCAAGAGCTATGGTTTATTACACTTCCTGCTATGCGTCCACAATTAATGTTTGGTGCTATAATGACAATAACATCTACATTCGCTGTTGGTGACATCACAACGCAGCTCTTTGGAAACCCCAGTACAGACTATGCTGTGCATACAATTATGAACCATTTAGCTGATTATGGTGGAGTTCGTTTTGAGATGGGTTATGCTTGTGCAATCGCAACAATCCTATTCGTAACAATGATACTGTTAAATTCAGCTATTCAAAAAATGCTTAGCAAAGTTGGTCGCTAATTATAAAGAATTACGTTTGTACTGAAAGGAATGAATAAAAAGTATGGCTAAAAATAAAGGCTTATTCCACTCAAAGAAAGTTGGACTTCGTGCTGTGCGTTCACTGGGCGGAGATATGTTCAACATCATAATACTTTTGGTTGTTGGATTTGTAATGATTATTCCACTTGTATTTATGGTATCTAATGCATTTAAACCGTTGGACGAATTGATGAAATTCCCACCAGATATTTTGGTTAGAAACCCCACCATTGATAACTTTTTAGACTTATCGCTGTTAATGAGCGAAAGTTGGGTACCATTTACTCGTTATATCTTTAATACAGTATTTATTACTGTTGTAGGTATCACAGGACACGTTATCATCTCATCAATGGCAGCTTATGTTTTGGAAAAGAGAAAGTTCCCTGGAAGAGATGGCTTTTTCAAACTAGTTGTTACAACTCTTATGTTTACCGGTGCTGTAACAGCAATTCCGAGTTTTATCATTATGACAAAACTTGGTTGGGTTGATACATATTGGGCAGTTATTATCCCAGCATTTGGTGCAACTATCGGTTTATATTTAATGAAACAATTTATGAGTTCTATCCCAGATAGCTTACTTGAGGCCGCAAAGGTTGATGGTTCAAGCGAATTTAGAACATTCTGGACAATAGTAATGCCAAACGTTAAACCTGCATGGCTTACACTAATTATCTTCTCAATCCAATCTCTATGGAATACAACAGGTGGTATATTTATCTTTAGTGAGGAAAAGAAAACACTTTCCTATGCTATGAGTCAAATTTTACTTGGTGGTATTGCAAGAGCGGGAGCGGGAGCTGCTGTTGGTGTCGTTATGATTATTGTTCCGATTACTGTGTTTGTAGTATCACAAAGTAAGGTTATGGAAACTATGTCAAGTTCAGGAATGAAAGAGTAGTTTTACATTCATAAAAGACAGCTTTTGATAGATAAACATAAGATTTAGAAACTAAAAAAACAAAGTCATAATTTTATTAAATTACGGTTAGCAAAATTCGCATAAAACAATTACGGCTTATTCTGAAAGGATGATCATAAAATATGAAACTTAAAATTAAGAGAGTTGTAGCTATTATGTTGGTCTTAATTACGCTAATTGCACTTAGCGCTAATTGTTTTGCATCAACACCATATAAAAACTACATATATGATACAGACGGGGTGTCACTTTCCGCACCGCCGGCAGCTACTCCGGTTGATGCTATTTCAACATTTGGAGAGGCTAAAACCACTCTAAGCGGTCCTCAAGATTTATTTTCAGATGACGAGAATCATTTGTATATTGCGGATTCAGGTAACAATAGAATTTTAAAGGTAGACAAAGACTACAATGTTTTAAAAGAGTACAAAACTTTTATGACAAACGGTGTAGAAGATACCTTTGCAAACCCTTCAGGAATATTTGTTGATAAAAAAGGTTTTCTATATGTTGCAGATACAGACAAGCAAAGAGTTGTAAAGCTTAATCAAGATGGTAGCTTGTTCTCTATCTTCCCAACTCCAGAATCTCAGTTATTGCCAGCAGATTTTGAGTACAAACCTATAAAAATCGGTTGCGATACAGCAGGACGTGTATTTGTTTGCTCAAACGGATTTAACCAAGGTCTTTTAGAGCTTGACCGTGACGGTAAATTTGTTCAGATGCTTGGTGCTCCTAAGGTTGAATTCTCATTTACAGATCAAGTAAAGAGATTATTCCAAACAGAAGAGCAAAGAAAGAGATCAATTTCATTTGTACCAAGAGAGTTTAACAACGTTTATGTAGATAAAGAGGACTTTGTATTTTCAACAGCAGGTAGTAGCGGAAATGAAAACACCGTTGCAAACTCTAACGATAAAGAGATATCACCTGTTTTCAAACTAAGTGCACAGGGAACAGACGTACTTAGAAAAGTTGAAGGAGCAAAAGTCGGCGCTGACTTACTATGGGGTGGACGTACATATAAAGGACCATCTTATATAGTTGATGTTTTAACAATGGACGATGGCATATTTATGCTACTAGACCAAAAACGTTCAAGAGTTTTCGCTTATAATAATGACGGTATAATGCTATTTGAATTTGGCGGTGTTGGTACTATTGAGGGTACAGTTACCTTAGCTACTGCACTTGAAAAGTTTGATGGCAAGTACATTATATTAGACGCAACAAAAAATCAAATTTCAAGATTTGAAAATACCGATTATGCAAACACTATCTTTCAGGCTGAGGAATACAGAAGGCTTAGTATGTTCGATGAAGAGAGTGCTGCATGGAACAAGATATTATCCCTTAACGAAACAAACCCATTAGTACTTCGTCAACTAGGTAAAGTTGCATATCGTCAACACGATATGAAAAAGTCAATGGAATATTATAAACTAGCAGACGACAAAAAGAACTACTCAAAATCTTACGAGTTTTACAGAAGAGAGTTAATTAATAAATACTTCAATATTTTTGGAATTATCTTAATTATCTTCATTGTATTAATGTTAATCAGAAAAGTCTATATGTATTTTTACAGAAAGACGCATCCTAAGATTGAGAAGAAAAAAGGACCTATTGCGTACGCATTCTATATCCTCTTTAGACCGCTTGACGGTTTCTGGGATTTAAAGAATGAAAAACGTGGAAATATGAAGACGGCGATATTGTTTTACTTCCTTGCCATTGTGGCAGTTGTGTTCCGTACACAGCTTACAGGATTTATCTTCCAAACAGTAAAACCTGCCGATGTAAACATTTTCGCAGATATAGCAACAATTCTATTACCGTGCTTACTATGGGTTGTAGCTAGCAGATGCGTAACTTCACTAATGGATGGTGAAGGAAGTCTTAAAAATATTATTATAGCAACGGGATATTCATTAACACCGATTATAATTTTATTCCCAATCTCCGCAGTACTAAGTAATATTTTTACAGAGCAAGAAGGCGTAATAGTTACTGTTATGGTATCAATTGCTATTATCTGGACATTATTACTCATATTCTGCTCACTCGTTCAAACACATAGTTATACCTTTGGAAAAGCAATTGGAGTATTATTTATTTCACTTGTTGTAATTGTAATTATTATGTTTATTGCATTACTTTGCTTTGCACTTTTACAACAAATGTATGGTTTTGTATACGATTTAAAAGAAGAAATTCTAAACAGATAAATAATAAACTATGGCTTTTGCCGGAAAGGAAATTAAATTATGAAACGAATAATTTGTGTAATAATGGTAGCTATTATGTCACTTGCCACTTTGGCTTCCTGCGCACCGTCTGTACCAATAATTGAGCCTTCTCCAGAAAATGCGTTAGTACAAGGAACGGCTGCTAATGATGTTAAAAAAGATGGCTATGATTTAATGGCAGAAAGTGGCTCATTATCACTATATCTTAATAAAGATACAACGCATTTTAAAGTAGTTAATAAAAACGACAACAGTACATACAGCACTAAAACTGTTAATACAAATACTGATGTTGAGAATTCACTTTTTGATATTTCATATATTGATACTAAATCTATTGTTCATAGTATGTCAAGCTATAAAGATAGTGTTGAAAAAGGTCAATATAAAGTCGAAAAGGTTGAAAATGGCTTTAAAGTTGCATTTTCTCTTGGAGAGATTCAGAAGAAATATTTTTGCCCAATAGCTATTAAAGAAACAAAGTTCAAAGAGTTATTAGCAAAGATTACGGATTATAAAGATAAAACTTTATTCCAATACAGCTATTATTCCAAGAAAGTTGATTTCAAAGCTGCTACAACAGACGAAGCTAGAAATGAAATTACAACTAACTATCCTGTTGCCAAAAGCGATGTTTTATACGCACTTCAAGGCAATTCATTGTCAGTAAACCAACAGGAGGAGATTGACAGAATTTTAAGTTCGATCGGTTATACCGAAAAGGATTTTGAAGAAGATTCCAAAAACTCAACATTATCTTTAGCTAGTAAAGAGGCTGCATTTAATCTTAATCTTTATGTTACATTGGAAAACGGATCGCTAAAAGTTCGTATGCCACTTAATGAGATTAAAGAATTTAACGGTGCAAACCTTACAGATATTAGAATGTTAAGAACATTTGGATCACCTGAAACCTCACAAAAAGGATATTTTGTTATCCCTGATGGTACTGGTTCAAAGATGAACTTCTACAATGGAAAAGGCGACAATCAAAACTTACAAGTTTCAATATATGGAAAAGACGATTCAATTTTCGTATTTGAAAAACCATATCAAACACAGCAGGCATATCTTCCTATCTTTATAACAAAATATGAGGACGGCGGAGCCATTTTAGGGGAAGTTACCGACTCTCAGGCGTGTGCAGATATCATTGCAAACCCTGGAACTGCGAACACATATGCCTCACAGTATGTTTCCTTTAGATACAAAGAGCTAGTAAAGTCATATCTAAGTAAAGCCGATAGTGCAGCAGACTTTTTCTATGTTACACAAAAGGCAGTTTACGACAAAGATATAGCACTTGAATATAAGTTCTTTGACAAAGGCAAAGCAGAGATGTCAGATGTTACCGATTATTATAAAAACAAGATTTTCCCTGAGGCAAAGAAAACAACCGATGTAGCGCCAATTTACCTAGATTTTATCGGAGTTGCAAAAGAGAAAACAACGATTATGGGAGCGGCTACATACAAACAAGCAGTCTTTTCAACATTAAAAGATGTTAAAGCCAAAGGGCAAGAGCTAGTGGATGCAGGTGTTACAAACCTTGTGTTTAAGCTAACAGGATTTTTAAATGATGGAATTGACGCATCACTATTTTCAAAAGCTACATTAAATAAACTAGTAGGCACAAAAGAGGAGCTAGCGGATCTTATAAATTGGGGCAAGCAGAACAACATACCGATTTATATCGACGCAGATGTTCAGTACAATTCAGATTATGGTTTATTTGATGGTTTTTCAACAACCGACGATGCAGCATATGGTATTGACCGTATTGTTGTAAACAAACCAGAGTTTGCATTATCAACCGGAATGAATTCTTCAGATAGTCAGATGGATACAAAAATCAGATTCGCATTAAAACCTGAATCTGTTACTAAAGCTACTGAAAACGTTTCTTCTTTATTAAAAGAGTTATCTGTAAACAACTATTCCTTTACTTTAGTTGGAGAGCAGTTAAATTCTAACTATAAAACAGGCAAAGAGATAACAAGGCAAGCCGCTGCTAATATGTTAAAAGAGGATATGGAAAAGGTTTCAAAAGAAAATTCTTTATTAACAAGCGGTGCTAACTCATACGCACTACCATATATGTCAGATGTTCTAAACCTACCTTCTGAAAGCTTAAAATATGAGATAGCAGATGGTGCGTTCCCAATAGTGCAGATGGTTATGGACAACAAAGTTCATTATGCAGACGTTGCTGTAAACCTTAATGGTGATACGAAAAGGGATACATTAACAGCACTTAGAACAGGCGCAGGATTTCATTATACTGTTACAACAAATCCAGATTTAGACTTTGCAAAAACAGTACACAAAGAAATATATTCAAATAAATTTGATTTTTGGAAAGAGAACATTATAGAAAAATCAAAACTACTAAAAGAAACAGCGGCAACAACAAAATCAGGTCTTAAAAATCAAGAAACGCTAATTACGAATGTATACAAAAATACATACAAAGATGGCAGTTATATGATTACAAACTACACTGAAAAAGACTATGTTTATGAAGGAAAAACCGTTAAGTCACTTGGTTATATTTTAGGAAAGGTAGGTAGTTAATATGGCAAAAAGAAAAGTACTTTCTTGGGAAAAGAAAAGAAAAAGATATGGCTATGTATTTACTCTACCATTTATAATAGGAGCGGTATTCTTTATATTAATTCCTGTTATCACATCATTAATTTATAGCTTATCAACTTTGGGAATTAATCCAAGCGGTTACAGTCTTACTTTCGTAGGATTTGAAAATTTCAAATACTTATTTACAGTAGACCCGGATTTCCTCAATAAACTTGGGGCAGAGTTTGCTAATATGGTACCGAACGTTGCGATAACCGTTATCTTCAGCTTCTTCATTGCCAGCATATTAAATCAAAAGTTTATTGGTAGAACCCTTGCAAGAGGAATATTCTTCTTACCAGTAATCTTAGCATCAGGAGTTTACATTACTCTTTCAAATGTTGACTCAATCACTACTATGATGGCACAATCTTCAAACACTGCTGCACAAGCGGGAAGTGTTTCGGGTGCATTTGTTGCAATGTTACAGCAAGCACAGCTACCGGTATGGATTATTGATTTTCTAACGGCATCGGTTGATAAAATTTCAACAATTGTACTTATGAGTGCAATACCGATAGTAATCTTCTTAGCAGGTTTCCAGTCAGTTTCAACATCAATTTTCGAAGCATCATATATGGAAGGTGCAACAAAATGGGAAGTTTTCTGGAAAATCTCATTACCAATGGTAAGTCCACTTATTTTAGTTTCAGTAATTTATGTTATTATTGACTCGTTCACATCTTCATCGAATATGATGATAGCACTTATCCATAAAACTACATTTGGAGCGTTGAAATACGGGCTCGGGGCCGCCATGGCATGGAGTTATATGGTGGGTATATTAGCGGTAATTGGAATAATATACTTTGTTATAAATAGATATGTATCCTACTATGATTAGAAAGGGGGAAAAAATATGCCAATCAGAAACTTAGATGTAAAAAAAGCAAAAGCACTTAAAATCGGCGGTAAATTTGGCGTTAGTTTATTTCGATTTATCTTAATCGCAGGAATAAGCTTTGTAATACTTTTTCCTCTTGCAAGTAAGCTTTTAGCTTCTTTCATGACCGTAGAGGATATATACGATATGTCAGTACAGTACATTCCTAAGCATTTTACACTTGAAAATTATGCGTTAGCGTGGAATTTTCTTGATATGCCAAGTCTTATACCTTCTACATTGTTCTATCCATTTATAACGTCACTAGTTACAATGGCGTCAGCAACAGTTGTAGCATACGGCTTTGCAAGATATGAGTTTAAAGGAAAAGGATTTTTATTTATTCTAGTTGTATTAGGAATGGTAATTCCTCCAGACCTTGTACTTCTTCCATTATATATGAATTTTAGGTATTTCGATTTCTTTGGGATTTTAAAACTCATAACCGGCTCGTCGCTGAACCTATTAGATACGCCGTTCCCGTTCATTATTCTGGGAATTACCTGTACGGGACTGAAAAACGGACTGTATATCTTTATGATGCGACAGTATTTCAGAGGACTGCCAAAAGAGTTAGAAGAGGCTGCCTTTGTTGATGGTGCTAGTACATTTAAAGCATTTATCAAGATATTCATACCAAGTGCCACTCAAATTATGATGACAGTATTTTTATTCTCATTTGTATGGCAATGGGTTGATGATTTATATACGTCGACGTTCATTCAAAACGTTCCGTTCTTGTCAACTGAGATGTCACGTTTGGTTGCAACCGGTACAGTTTCAGCAGGTATTAGTAATATGACACAATTTGGACTGATGAGAAACGCAGGAATAGTATTCTTTATTGCACCGTTACTTATTCTGTACATTGTTTGTCAGAAATACTTCACGGAAAGTATCGAGAGAAGTGGTATCGTAGGATAATTTACATAAAAATCTTTAGTTTTTTGAAAAAACTATTGATATTTAGTAAAAAACGTTATATAATTATTAAATTCTTATTAAATTATTTGTTAAAGCAAAAAATTGGTTTTGAAATTTAATGGAAGATTTAGCTATCTACCGTTTGCAAGGTGTTGACTTTACTTTATTTAGCGAAAACTATTTCATATGATTACAGAGTTTCAAAAGGAAAAAAGAATATGATAAATGGGATTTGTTTTAATTTAAAGTCAATATCAAAGCATAAAATATAAAAGCTAAATAATTGTGAAAACAAATATTAAATTTTATTAAAGAAAGAAGGATTGTTATGAACAAGAAAAAGGTAATAGCATTTGGTTTATCTTTAGTTTTGATACTCACAGCTTTTTCAGGTTGTGGTAAACCAAAAGAAAACGCAAAAGCAAACGAACTAAAAGCAGGTCTTGATTTTGGTGGAAAAGAAATTAAACTAGTTTATCCTCCAGGATACGATATGCTTAATACTGATGGAAAAAACGCAGTACTTGTTAAAAGAGATGCAAAAATCAAAGAAACAGCTCAAAAATATAACTGTACTGTAAAGCAAAAAGAGGGTAAAGGTAACTATTGGGACGTTATGGCAAACAGTATAGCAGCCGGCGCTCCTGAGGGACACGTTATGGTTACTCAAGCAAACAGATTAGTAGACTGGGTAAATGCAGGAGCTATCGCTGATTTAGCACCAGCTATGGCAGAAACAGGAATTGACTTTACTGATCCTAAGTATGCTCAAGTTACCAGAAAATACTCAAACTTTAATGGTAAACAATATGGATTTACAGATGCAACTCCATATCCATCAGGCGAAATTTTAGTATTCAACAAGAGAATATTTAATGAAATGCAACTTGAAGACCCATACCAGCTTATGAAAGATAAAAAATGGACATGGGACAAAGTTCATGAATTAGCTACAAAAGCTACAAAACGTACTCCAGACGGAAACGTTACACAATGGGGATTTGGTAGCTGGATGCATATGGCATTCTTATTAACATTTGCAAACTCAAATGGCGGCGGAATTTCAAACTTTAATGCTGAAACAGGCGAGCCAGAGCTTACTCTTACAAAACCAGAGTCACAAAAAGCTTTCGAGCTTATGTATCAATGGACTTCAAAAGAGAAAATCGCTCGTGTAAATAATGGTAGCCAATCTTGGGATACTGTTATGACTGAATTCATCGCAGGAAACATTGCTATTCTAGAATCAACACCTAAAGTTCTTCAATTTGCTCAAGAAAAAACAATGAAAGACGATTATGGCGTTGCTTACCTTCCAATGGGACCAGATGTTAAAGAGTATACCGGAAACATCGTTCTTGCAGAAACATACTTTATACCAGTAACTTATCAAGATATGGCAACTCAGTTAATATTATTTATGGACGAAACATTCACACTTCCTGAAGGCGAAGATTTAAAACAGAGAATTGCTGAACGTAATATGCCAAGACTTCGTGATACTGAATCACTTGAAGTTCTTACAGATATGACTCTTAATAATAAGAACTATATCTTCGATATTTACAATATGACAGGTCTTGATTGGACATCACCATCAATTGCTGATATTTGTGTAGCGGTTATGAATGGTAAATCAACACCAAGTGAAGAAATTGAAAAGAATAAAGATAAATTCCTAATTTCTATGAAAGATAAAATGGCAGGACTTAAATTTACAGGTAAATAATACTTTAAATTTAGTTTTCCATATTCTTTATTGCAAATCAATTAATTTGTGATTAATATTCCCTATGACAATAGTTATGGGGAATATTTTTTTACCTTAAAATTAAATAATACCACTAGAAAAGTAGTTTTGTCTTTTAAAAAATAGTATCGATAAAAGACGTTTAGAGAAAAGGAAGAAGAAAAGTAAAGAAATAAAAACTGAAATAAAGTTATAAAAAAATCAAAAATACAGGGTAAAACAAGATAGTAATTAAGTTGTTGAAAAAACGTATTTTTAGAAAATAGTTTTGAAAACATAAGTTTATGGAAAAGGAAGAGGTATAGAATAAAACGAGGAAAGGAAAAGGCAAGAAAAAATATTGAAAAAAACAGAGCGAGGGTATAAAGTTAATTTTAAATAAGTTAAAGTTAGCAATTAAAAAATAATGTTCTGTAAAAGATTAGAATAACAGACAGATAAAGGCTTTTGTTTGCAAGAAAAAATTATTGAGCAAGATAGAACAGACGTTAAAATGAAAAAAATTGCGAATAGTTTAAGAAAATGCAGATGTAAATGTATTGTAAAAAATCTACGATGTAACAAAGTAAAGGCAAGTGGGAATAAAGCGGAATAAAAGTTTTGAAAAAAGTGAGTTTATGGGAAAAGGAAAATATAAAGTTTAAAAGGGGATTGAAAAGACAAAGGGGATGGGATATAATAAACGTATAGAAGTTAGTTAAAAACGTGCAAGGTTAAAAATAAAAAGAAGATGAGGAAGTAAGATGAGGGTTAAAAAATTTTTAGCAATCGGAATATCCTGTGTTTTAGTTATGAGCGTATTTTCTGGTTGTAAAACAAAATCAGGAGAAAAGGCAAAGGAGCTAAAAAGCACTTTAGATTTTAACGGAGAAACTATAAAAATTGCTTACCCACCCGGGTACGATATGCTAGACACCAATGGCAGTAATCCTGTTTTAGTTAAAAGAGATGCCAAGTATAAAGAACTTGCCGAAAAATACAACTGTGTTTTAAAACAGAAAGAGGGCAAAGGAAACTACTGGGATGTAATGGCGAACAGCATTGCCTCCGGCTCACCCGAGGGGCATATAATGGTAACGAATGGCTCACACGTAGTTGACTGGATAAAATCGGGAGCGGTATCGGACCTTACTGATGCAATGGCGGAAACTGGTATTGATTTCACCGACGAGAAATATGCACAGGTTACGAGAAGATACACTAATTTTAATAATAAACAGTATGGATTTTTCGAGGCAACACCATATCCATCGGGGTCAGTAGTTGTTTTCAACAAAAGGATATTTAACGAGTTACAACTTGAAGATCCGTATAAACTGGTAAAAGAGAAAAAATGGACATGGGACAAAGTCGAGGAGCTAGCAAAAGCTGCCACCAAAAGAAACCCCGACGGAAACGTGACACAATGGGGGATTGGCGGAGTTTTACATTTTGATTTTCTTATGATGCTTGCAAACTCAAACGGTGGAGGCATTTCAGATTACAACAAAGAAACTGGAGAGCCGGAGCTTACACTAACAAAACCCAATTCACAAAAAGCCTTTGAACTTATGAACAAGTGGATTTCGGTAGACAAAATTGCACGAGTTAATAACGGAGGTCAGCCATGGGAAGCAATTATGGTCGAGTTTGTAGAGGGGAACATAGCCATGCTACAAGGTCCGCTAAAGATAACGCAAATAGCGGCAGAACGTAATATGAAAGACGATTATGGAGTAGTTTATTATCCAATGGGACCAGATGTAAAAGACTACCAAAAATCCGTTGTGTTGGCGGAAACTTATTTCATACCAATAACATATAAGGACAAGGCGAGTAAACTTTTACTATTTATGGACGAGGCATTTACCTATTCAAAAGAGGACTCACTGGAAAAAAGAATAGCAGAGCGAAATATGCCAAGACTTCGTGACACAGAATCGTTAGAGATAATTACCGATATGGCAGTTAATACAAAAGATGCAATAGGCGAGATTTACTTTATGACCGGTATCGACTGGACTACACCGTCAATTGCCGATATTTGCGTTGCTGTTATGAACGGGAAATCAACGCCAAGCGAAGAGCTGGAGAAAAACAAAGATAAACTTGTAGTTGCAATGAAAGATAAAATGGGATCACTTAAAT
>JAVVYT010000016.1:0-15460 GCA_036650995.1 Clostridia bacterium
TAAAATCGGCTATATTCCAAGGGAAGATAATTTAATTTTCGCTCGCCTTATGGATGCAGGCAAACTTCTTTATGGAAGAATTGCCTATAAAGAAAAGCGGGGTAAATTTATAGAATTTTTAATTAAAATTTATCTTCACGAGTAATTTTAGCCTAAATAGTATCAAAAAAACCACTATCTTTTAAAAAAGACTGTTTTTAAATTGAAAGCAATTTTAAATAATCTTCCTAATATCGAATAAAATATAGTGGTCGCTATTTTACTTTTGCTTGCGATTGAAAAAAGCACTTTTTGTATTAAATTTTGGACACAAAAAATCCGATGGGTTATTAAATACCCTCGGATTTTTTTGTACTTATCGTTCGAAGTCTTGCTTATGAGGATTTTTTTGCTCTTTTGTTACTTTTTCTGCGTTACGAGTTTTCAAAGATTCGAGAATATTATTTATATTTTCCGTTTTGATAACTCCATGATATTGTTATCAGATGACATTTCGCACTTCGCTTTCGATAATATTAAATTTTAGGAATTCTGGAATGGAGTTTTTTTCGGCTTTCTCTTTTGCCAAGTTGCTGTCGGAAACGTTTGAAATTGCAATTATACTGGAGGGATAAATTTTTTCACTTAGATACTGAGATCGTAAATCACTGTATTCATCGCACAAAGGTACATTGTTAATTCTGCTAATATAGTCTACCATCGCAAGCAGATAAAAACACTCTGGATACCATTTAAGGTTATAATACTTCCGTATTTCGTTACTTTCAAGTGTGTTTATTAAGAAATTAGTATCGCCAAGTCGTTTTAGTCGGTGGCAAACATTACTTTTATAAAGTTCAAAATTGCAACGGGTTTCAAGATATGGAGAAATCAGTGTTTCTATTGTAATTTGAAACTCTTTTGCTAGTTTATATACTGTTTCCACATTGCATTTTCTAAGGTCGGTTTTACCACTTAGAATATCCGTCAGTGTGGTGTAAGGAATCCCTGTATTTTTAGCTAAACGATATTTTGTTATATTTCTTTGTTGCATATAGTCTGTCAACATCTTGATCACCTCTTTTTTTATATTATATCGGTTTACCGTGATAATGTCAATAGTATATGCAAAGAGTAAAAAATATTTCAAGAAATATCGCAAACTATTGCTATTTAGTTGATTTAAGTTTGTTTATTTTATGGGGGTTGCAACTTAGGTTGTTAAAATAATATATAAAAGTAGGAATAACTTTATAAAAAAAACTCCTTGAAATTAAATCAAGGAGTTTTATTAAAAGTTAATTTATTTAGCAGCTTTTTCTTTAATTGCAGCTTGTGCAGCGGCAAGTCTTGCTATTGGAACTCTAAATGGAGAACAAGATACATAGTTCAATCCGTTATAGTGACAGAATTCAACAGAAGATGGGTCGCCACCATGTTCGCCACAGATACCTAACTTAATGTCAGGTCTTGTTTTACGACCAAGGTCAACAGCGGTTTTGATAAGTTTTCCAACGCCATTTTGGTCTAGTCTTGCAAATGGGTCGTTTTCATAAATTTTCTTGGTGTAATAATCATCAAGGAATTTACCAGCATCATCTCTACTAAAGCCAAATGTCATTTGTGTTAAATCGTTTGTACCAAAGGAGAAGAATTCAGCCTCGGTTGCAATTTCATCAGCTGTAATTGCAGCACGTGGAATTTCTATCATAGTACCTACTTTATATTCCATTGTAATTCCTGCGGTTTTAAGAATTTCATCAGCAGTAGAAACAACGATATCTTTAACATATTTAAGCTCTTTAACGTCGCCAACAAGTGGAATCATAATTTCAGGAACAACATTCATTCCTTCTTTATTTACATTAATAGCAGCCTCGATAACAGCTCTTGTTTGCATAGCAGCAATTTCAGGATATGTTACAGCAAGACGGCAACCACGGTGACCTAGCATAGGGTTAAACTCGTGCAAACTGTCTATTGTATTTTTAAGAGCTGAAACGGTAATATTCATCTCTTTTGCAAGAGCTATTATATCATCATTTGCAGTTGGTAAAAATTCATGAAGTGGAGGGTCTAGGAAACGAATAGTAACAGGGAAACCTTTCATTTCTTTGAAAAGACCTTCAAAGTCTGAACGTTGCATTGGTAGAAGTTTATTAAGAGCTGTAACTCTAGCCTCAACATTATCAGCTACAATCATTTCTCTCATAGCACGAATTCTCTCGCCATCAAAGAACATATGCTCTGTTCTACAAAGACCAATACCCTCAGCACCAAAGTCATATGCTTGTTTAGCATCTTTAGGTGTATCAGCATTAGTACGTATTTTAAGGGTACGCATATCATCAGCCCAACCCATAAATGTATCAAAGTAGCCTGTTATGGTAGCGGCTGCTGTATCAATTGCGGTATCGTAGATTTTACCGGTAGTACCATCTATTGAAATGAAGTCGCCCTCTTTAATGATTTTTCCTGCAATGGTAAATGTTTTAGCCTCGTCGTTTACAATAAGGTCACCGCAACCAGCAACACAGCAAGTACCCATTCCACGAGCAACAACAGCTGCGTGAGATGTCATACCACCACGTGCAGTAAGGATACCTTCTGAAACAGCCATACCTTCAATATCTTCAGGAGATGTTTCAAGACGAACAAGAACAACTTTTTGTCCTCTTTCGGAAGCGGCAACAGCATCTTCAGCAGTGAAGTATACTTGTCCACAAGCAGCACCAGGTGATGCAGGTAGACCGTGTGAGATAGCGGTAGCAGCTTTGATAGCGTTATTATCAAATTGTGGGTGAAGAAGGCTGTCAAGTTGTTTTGGCTCAACCTTTAAAAGTGCCTCTTCTTTAGTAAGCATACCCTCTGTAACAAGATCGCAAGCAATTTTAAGAGCAGATGCTGCGGTACGTTTACCATTTCTTGTTTGTAGCATATAAAGTTTACCATTTTCAATAGTAAATTCCATATCCTGCATATCTCTATAATGTTTTTCAAGACGAGTTGCAATATCTGCAAATTCTTGATAAACATTAGGCATAATTTCATTTAGCTTTTGAATATCAAGAGGAGTACGAATACCAGCAACAACGTCCTCACCTTGTGCATTCATTAAAAATTCACCATAAAGCTTAGCTTCGCCTGTTGCAGGGTTTCTAGTAAATGCAACACCAGTTCCTGAAGTATCACCCATATTGCCAAATACCATCATCTGTACGTTTACAGCAGTACCCCAACTGTATGGAATTTCGTTCATTCTTCTGTATGTGTTTGCACGAGGATTGTCCCAACTGCGGAAAACAGCTTTAATAGCACCAAGTAATTGCTCACGTGGATCTGATGGGAAATCAGTGCCTTTTTGGTCTTTATATAGTTTTTTGAATAATACAACAAGTTCTTTTAAATCATCAGCTGTAAGCTCTGTATCTAATTTAACGCCTTTTCTGTCTTTAATTTCGTCGATTAATCTTTCGAAATAAGATTTACCAAGCTCCATTACAACGTCTGAATACATTTGAATGAAACGACGATATGAATCATAAGCAAATCTCTCGTTATTTGTAAGTTTAGCAAGTCCTACAACAACTTCGTCATTAAGACCTAAGTTTAAAATTGTATCCATCATACCAGGCATTGATGCACGGGCACCTGAACGAACAGATACTAGAAGTGGATTTGTAGGGTCGCCGAATTTTTTACCGCAATTGTCTTCCATTTTTGTAAGGTAATCATAAATCTCTTGCTCTAGCTCAGGGGAGATTTGTTTGCCATCGTCATAATATTTTGTGCAAGCTTCAGTAGTTACTGTAAAACCTTGTGGAACAGGCATTCCAAGCACAGTCATTTCTGCAAGATTACAGCCTTTACCACCAAGTAGGTTTTTCATAGAGCCGTCGCCCTCAGAAAATAAATACAGATATTTCTTGTTCATAATTTTTTTCCTCCATTATTTTATCAAATTTTTGGTATTTGAAAATACTAATTTTCGGCAGTATAAAATTTATATTCCTAGTAAAAAACAGGTAAAACAGCAGTAGCCGCTTACCTTAAAAACGCCAAAAAAGCAGTTTAATAATTAAACCGCTCTTGTAACTTTGCCGGAACGCAAACATCTTGTGCAAGCGTAGATATGAGTAGGATTACCATTAACTAGAGCACGTACTCTTTTAACATTCGCTTTCCATGTTCTATTTGAACGTCTGTGTGAGTGGGAAACAGCAATACCAAAAGATACACCTTTTCCACAAATATCGCATTTTGCCATTTTAAATCATTCCTTTCACTTAAAGTGACCTTAATAAAAGTTATTGCTTTTATACATAGCCACAATATCCGATATTGTCTATTATAATAACAGAGTTTTTAATAAAAAGCAAGTTTTTTTTATAAAATCAAATGTTTTTTATTGTTTTTTATCAATTATTTATCGTTTAGCTTATTTTTTAAAACATTAAGAGCAGTTTTTTCTATTCTCGATACATAAGAACGTGAAATTCCTAGCTTGTTTGCAGTTTCCATTTGCGTTAAAGGTCGTGACATTCCAAGACCATATCGAAGTATTATTATACTCATCTCTCTAACGTCTAATACGTCGCCTAAAATGTTTTTTAGCTTTTTAAGTTTTATCCTAATATCAATATCATCTATTATGGTGTCCTCGCTCGGAAGAATATCCATAAGTGTTAAGGCATTTCCATTTTTATCAATGTCAATAGGGTCATCAATCGATACTAGTATACCGTTTTTTTTGTTGTTTCTAAAGTGCATAAGAATTTCATTTTCTATACATCTTGAGGCGTACGTTGCAAGCCTTGCCCCTTTGTTTAAATTAAAGCTATCCACCGCTTTTATAAGCCCTATTGTGCCTATTGAAATAAGGTCCTCTTGCTCGCTGTAATTTGAGTAGTATTTTTTTATGATATGAGCTACAAGACGCATATTCTTTTCTATAAGTTCGTTTCGTGCTAATGTGTCACCCTGCATCTTCTTTTCTAATAGTTCATGCTCTAGCTCTGCCGATAATGGACGTGGAAAGGAATTTTGCCCTGAAATATATAGCACCAGATAGAAAAAATCGTAAATCGATAGCCCAAATAATGAAAACAACATAACTTTACACCACTTTCTAAATTACTTTCGTTGTAAGTTTAAGATATAATAAACTGCTCGGAAAATATTTCTATTCATCAAAATAAATATATGTGTTTTATAAGAAAATATCAGCTCATCGGGAAAAATATATTTACTTAAAAAATATGCTTATTATAAACTAAACGTAACTATAATAAGCATATTAAATATTTGTTCTTTTTATGTTGTAATTGTGTTGTAATTTTTATTATTAATAAATATATTTTTTGTTCTATCAAAAGCTAGTTAATTGGTGATTAAGTTAGTTACAGGAATTAAGATAGTTACAGGGATCTAAGATATTTATAGTATCTAAGATACTTACAGAATCTAAGATACTTATGGTATCTAGGATACTGTTAGTATTTTGGCACTTGCGGTAGATTGGATACAAGTAAATATCTAGGATTTTGATTTTGTATGATTTGACTTTTTTTATATAAAATTATCAAGGCTATTATTTTTTGGCTTTTGAGGGGTCGTTTTGAATGGAGTTTGCGTTATCGATTATGTAAGTTTGCATTTCGGGGTTACAAGTGGTTTTTATGTATTTAATGCCATTTTGAGTAAAGACAAGTGAGATAATACCGACAGCTAGCCCTTTATTGGTGGCTTTGTAATCTTTAGTTTCTTCACTTAGCACTTCTATTGCTAAATATCCATTATTTACAAGCCATTTTTCAATATCAGTTTCTAAGAGTAATGGCATTTTCGCTTTGTTATTAAATTCAGATAGCCATTCATATATCTTATTTATTCCAACTGCCTTGGTGGTAATATTTTGCTTTGCTTTTTCTTTTTGCTCATTAGTTAGGAAAAAGAATTGGCTTGTTCCTTCGCTTTTTGCCTTGCTTTCAGAGGATTTAGAAATAGCACCACCATTTTTAACAACATCTTCTAAAACTGAAGTTACATAGGCGAAGCATTTTTGAAGGCGGATATCATTAGCAATGCTATCGTTTTCTACTTTTTCGTTTGTTATTGGGTTTACACCTTTTGAAAGAGCTTTAATATATGAAGTTGCGTGAATAAGAATTTTCGTTTCGTCCATTAATACCTACTCCTATCTTTTACATTGCCTTAATTTTACCATTAAAACGAGATTTTTACAACTGTTTTCACCAAAGAGTTTCAATATTTTAGCTTTTTAAAAGATACTAATAAGTTTTATATAAATAACGAAAGCTCATAACCGAAATTTTTTATAATATCGCTTATGAGCTTTGTTTTATCACATTTAGGAGGTTTTAAAATCGTTTAGATTAAATAATAAAAAGGAAATGCTATTTATTAGGACAAAATTCTTGTGTTTCTTCAATTTTATTGTTTTGAGATTTTTTACTTTTTTCTTGATTTTTATTTTGCTGTTTGTTTTGCTTTTGGTTTTGATTTTGATTTTTAGCCATTTTATCACCACCTTTTTATAAGACTTGCTTTTAAAAGTCTATTTAATTTGATGTTACAATTATAGTTTATCCTTTTTTTCGTAAATATAACGGGTAAAAATTGGATATTATTAAAATTGTTTTAATTAGCACTTGAAATAAAGTGTTTTATATTATATAATTATATTGTTTTTGAATAGGTCCTGTGCGGTCGTTTACTGTGAACCATGTCAGGCGGGGAACCGAGCAGCATTAAGCAGGATAACGGGGCGCCACAGCAAACCTATTCAGAAACATTTTTTTAATAATAATCTTTTATATAAAAATTTTAAAGTGAGAAAAGGAGAGGGAGTATTTATATGTATAAAGCACTATATCGGAAATGGCGTCCGCAAACATTTTCAGATGTCGTAGGGCAAAATCATATTACCTCCACTTTGCAAAATCAGGTAATAAATAGCAAAACCTCCCACGCTTATTTATTTACAGGTACTCGTGGCACCGGTAAAACCACCTGCGCTAAGATACTAGCTAAAGCTGTAAACTGTATGCGTCCTATAAATGGTAATCCTTGTAATGAATGTGAAATCTGTATCGGAATAGATAATCAGTCTATTATGGATATAATCGAGATTGACGCTGCCTCTAATAACGGCGTTGATGATATAAGGGAACTGCGGGATGAGGTCATCTATACCCCTGCTGTTGCACGAAAAAAGGTATATATTATAGATGAGGTTCATATGCTCTCAGGCGGAGCTTGGAACGCACTTTTAAAAACACTTGAAGAGCCACCTAGTCATATTATGTTTATTTTGGCTACAACTGAAATTCAAAAGGTTCCTCAAACGATTACTTCAAGATGTCAACGATTTGACTTTAAAAGAATAAACCCTACCGATATTTTTTCAAGATTAGATTTTATCTGTAAAAATGAGAAGATAAGTTTTGAAGAAGACGCGTTGATGAAAATTGCTAGCTTAGCAGATGGTAGTATGCGTGATGGTTTATCTATTCTCGAAAAATGTATTACAAATAGCGAGAAAATCACTCTTGCTTTAGTAGATGGTGCTACGGGCGGAATGAGTAACCTCTATCTTTACGAGTTTACAGGATATATTATTAGCAATGACATCTCTAAAGCACTGATATCTATTAGAAATGAGTATGATAACTCAAAAGATATGGATATGTTTTTAGGTGAACTACTAACGCATTTTAGAAACTTATTAATTGCAAAAGCGGTAAGCGACCCTAGCCCATTAATTGAGTGTACCGCAGCTGAAATACTAAAGATAAAAGCACAAGCTAAGGACATTTCACTTACAAGAATAATGTATTCAATAGAAATAATAATTGATACGCTATCTAAAATACAAAACAACACGCAAAGCAGAGTGCTTATAGAATTATGTACATTAAAGTTGTGTGACCCTAAAACAAATATTTCACCCTCTGCACTTGCAAATAGAATAGCAATACTTGAAAATAAAATAGTGGCAGGGAATTTAACTATAAATTCTAGTCAAACAGTATCTGCGGAAAAAACTGAAAAAGAAAAGCCAGTAGAGGAAAATGTGTTACCTAAAGAGCCTTACGAAGTTTCAAATCAAGAGGTTACCGAAACTAAAAAAACAAGCAGTGTTTTGGAAAAAAGTAAAGTTACCTTTATCCCAGAGCTTATTGATAACCTAAAAATGGCAAAGCAAAGCTCAGTTCTATGCTTTTTTAAGGATATGAAAGCGGAGATAGTAGGGGAGATATTATATTTATATACAAATAATGTTGTTGGAATAGAGATATTAAATAAAAAAACAACCAATGATACCATAGTGGATTCAGTTAAAGCGATTACAGGAAAGACGTATAAAGTAATTGCAAAAGAAAAGAATGACGAGCCAACTACAAAAGATAACAATATTTTTGAAGAATTACACGAAGATATATTAAAAGGCGAATAGCTAAAATTATAAGAGTATGAAAGGAAATAAAAAAAATGAAAGTTAGAATTCCAAAAGATTTCGGTGGACCATCACAGCAGGATATGCTTAAAAAAATCAACACAATACAAGAGGATATGGCAAAATTACAAGTTCAGCTAGACGAAACTATCTATGATATTTCAGCAGGCGGAGGAGCTATAAAGATTAAAATAAATGGCAAAAAAGAAGTGCAGTCAATCGAGCTATCCCCTGAGATAGTTGATAAAGACGATATAGAAATGCTATCCGATATGTTAGTTGCCGCAACAAATGAGGCAATTGCTACTGTTGAAAACGATTCAAACGAGAAGATGGGTAAATTAACAGCAGGACTTCCAAACATACCAGGAATAATGTAATTACCTAAATTAAAAAAGACGGAGCAGATTATGCAGTATTATAATACGCCACTTACAAAGCTTGTAGAGCAGTTTGAAAAGTTACCGGGGATCGGGCATAAATCAGCATTAAGACTTGCATTTCACGTGCTTTCAATGACAAAAGACGAGGGCAATGAGTTTGCAACTGCGATTTTAGATGCAAAAGAGAAAATTCATTTCTGCCAAAAATGCTTTAATATAACAGACAAAGAAATTTGTAATATATGTAGTAACGACACTAGAGATACTACTACTATTTGTGTTGTAGAAAACGCAAGGGATATAGTGGCATTTGAAAAGACCCGTGAATATAAAGGGCTTTATCATGTTTTGCAAGGTGTAATTTCACCAATGGACGGAATAGGTCCTGATGAAATTAGAGTGCGTGAGCTTTTAAATCGCACCCAAAAAGAGGAGATAAAAGAGGTTATAATGGCAACAAACCCTGATGTTGAGGGCGAAGCCACAGCACTTTACATATCAAATTTATTAAAACCCTTTGGCATAAAAGTTTCAAGGCTAGCTCTTGGAATACCGGTTGGCGGAGATTTAGAATATGCCGATGAGATTACATTGCTTCGTGCAATGGAGGGCAGAACACAAATATAAAAAAGGAGTGAAATATTATCACTAAAGAAGAAGTAAACGCTAAAAGTCCTTTAAAACTTGCATATGTCGGAGATGCGGTTTTAGAGATTATAGTACGCAAGTTTCTTATTTCAACTACTGATTTTTCACCAAACACTCTCCATAAAATGGCACTTACATATGTTAGCGCTCCAAACCAGTCAGTCGCTATTGACAGTATTTTGGATAGCTTAACCGATGAGGAGACTTGCATCTACAAACGTGGTAGAAACGCTAAATCAAGCCATTTACCAAAAAGTTCTTCAGTCGAAGATTACCATAAAGCAACAGGTTTTGAATGCCTTATAGGTTATTTATATTTAATAGGTGAGCTAGAAAGACTAAATTTTATAATATCAAAAGCTTTTAATATAGAGCTATAAAGGGGATATACGATATGAACAAATTTTTTAAAGACGGGCAAACAGTCTTATTTCAAGGGGATAGCATTACCGATACCGGTCGTGATAGAGAAGATATAACATCACTTGGCAATGGTTATCCAAAGTATGTAAAAGCTATTTATGACGGTATGTTTCCATATAATAAAGTAAACTTTATAAATAAAGGAATTGCAAACGATGGACTATCACACCTTCTTTCTAGATACGACACCGATTTTAAAGAAATAAATCCTGATTTCATCTCGATTTTAATTGGCATAAACGATGTAAATCCTAAGTGTGATGCTAATTCTTTAGCGGATGTAAAACCATTTTATGAAAAATATGAGCTACTCCTTACAAAGATAAAAAAAGATATGCCAAATGCGCCGATTATGATAATAGAGCCATTTTTAGTTATGACCGATCCTAAATATTTCTATTGGCATAATGACCTTGACCCAAAAATACAAGCGATTAGGGCGTTAGCTAAAAAGTACGCAGATTATTATCTGCCACTTGACGGGATTTTAACTTCATATACTTTTAAAGGATATAGTGCCGACGACTTAACCGGTGACGGTGTTCATCCATCACCTACGGGCGCCGCTATTATTGCAAATGAATATTTAAAAACACTTAATATTATATAGTTTAAAAGCTATGTAATATTTTTTATAAGAAAATTTATAATAAGGAGCTGTTTTATTGCAAAGCAGAATTAACCAAAAAAATGGTGATGACCTCTCAATTTTAGGTTTTGGGTGTATGCGTTTTCCAACTAAAAACGGTGAAATTGATGAAGAAAAATCGACAAAGCTCATTTTAACGGCAATTGAAAATAAAATTAATTATTTTGATACAGCATATATTTATCATAATGGAAAATCTGAGAGCTTTTTAGGTAAAGTTCTAGCTGAAAATAATTTACGTCAAAAGGTGAAGATAGCAACAAAGCTACCACCTTTTTTTGTGCGTAGTAAAAACGATATCGAGAAGATTTTTAAAAAACAACTATCAAGACTTCAAACAGATTATATTGATTATTACCTTATCCATATGCTAGGGGATATAGAGGGATTTAATAGGCTGTGCGATTTAGGTCTTTTAAAATGGATTGAAAATAAAAAGAAAAATGGCGAAATTAGAAATATAGGCTTTTCATTTCATGGCGGACGAGAGCAGTTCTCTAAGCTAATAATGGCGTATGATTGGGACTTTACACAGTTACAGTTTAACTACCTTGATGTTAATAATCAAGCCTCTATTAAAGGGGTTAAACAGGCTCACGAGATGGGAATTCCTGTTTTTGTAATGGAACCATTAAGGGGTGGAAAACTAGCTGAAAATCTTCCGCCAAAGCTGTTATCACTTTGGGAGGAAACTAATAAAAGTCCTGTTGAAAATGCACTTGACTTCATCTGGAATATGAGTGAAGTTAATCTTTTGCTCTCGGGTATGAGTAGTATGCATCAGCTAACAGATAATATTTCTTATGCAGATAAAGCAGAAATTAATATGCTAAGTTCTGAGGAGCTTTCAAGATTTGACACAGCAAGGAATATATTACTAGAATGTACTAAGGTGCCTTGTACCGGCTGTGGATACTGTTTACCATGCCCTTATGGCGTTGCAATTCCTACCTGCTTTTCGTGCTATAATGATTCGTTTGTCTTTAAAACTAAAAGCTATCAATATATAAGAGCTACCGGTGCTATGTCAAAATCTCCGGGAAACGCATCTAACTGTAAGAGCTGTTTAAAATGTGTTTCGCATTGCCCTCAAGGAATAAATATTCCAAAAGAGCTTTCAAATGTAAGTAAGAAATTTGAGAAATTCCCTTTTTCTATTTTTACCTATTTTGCTAAAAAATTCTTTTAATTCTTTTTTAAAAAATATAAATTTTATTAAAAAAACCACTCTATTTATCGGCTATATAGCAAATAAGTAGAGTGGTTTTTGATTTTGTAGTGAAACTTTAAAATTATTTTAAAATGGTTTTTGTTATGCTGTGAAAAGTTTTGATAATATTTAAAATCTTGCTAGGAAATTTTAGTAGAAACTTTTTAGACGTTGTAGAGTAGCTTTAAAATAATGTTAAGAAATTTTTATTATACTAGGAAAGGTTTAATTATGTTAGGATATTTTTAGAAAACTTTTTTAATTTACAAACTTTTTTAAAGTTGTTTTTTCTGCTGTTTATGACCATACATAGCTTCGTCGGCTATCTGCATAAGCTTTGTAATATCACCGATTTGAGAAAAGACACCGCTACCGATTGAAAGGTTAATCTGATATAACTGTCCATTTAAAGGCACTTTTTTAGCAAACTCTTCGTTTATTCGGCAAAGCTTTCTCTCAATACTGCTAGGGGAAACATAGGGGGTGATAATTATAAATTCATCGCCACCAAGCCTTGCCAAAAAGTCATCGTTTATAGTTGCAATTTTAAGTTTATTAGCAGCCTCAATAAGTAGGTCGTCACCAGCTTTATGACCGTAAATATCGTTTATATGCTTAAAGTTATCAAGGTCCATAAATAAAACTGCAAAGTCTTTTTTCTCTCTATTATAAAGCTCTTCGAACTCGTTTAGTGCTTCAAAAAAGTATCTGCGGTTTGGAAGAGAGGTTAGTGCATCAAAATTTGCAAGTCGCTGATAGTCATTTGCAAGCTCTTTATATTTTTCTTGTTCAAAGAAAAGCTCTTGTTGAATATTTTTTTGCTTTGTAACATCTTGACATGTAACTATTGAGCAAAGAAAGTTATTATGTTTATCGGTAGCAGATGAAGAAGAAACTAAAACATCTCTTATAGTGCCATCTTTACAACGCATTTTAGAATCTATATTTAACAATTCACCAGGGGATTGCATGGATCTAAAATCAATAGGGTTTAACATAATATCGCTAAAAAGTTCACCGATAAGCTCGGTTTTATTGTAGCCTAGAAGTTCAGAGGCTGATTTGTTGCATTTTAATATTTCTCCATTTTCATCGGCAACGAAAATAGGATTATTACTAGTTTTTAAAATATCCTCTGAGGAGATAACTAAATTTATATTAAATACATCGTGTTTATAAATTATGCCAAAGTAGCCAATTCCAAATAAAGCTGTTCCAATACTGGCAAGGGCTGGTAAGACAGGGTTTGTAAGAGGTAAAATTACATCTGTTATGACACCAAAAAGTACAGTTGTAAGGTCTAAGATAATAAATCCGATTGCCATATCTTTTTTCATTCGGTGCTTTACTGATTTTGCCCATTTTGTAAGGAGGTAGAAGATTATACCAAAATAAAACGCAACATAAATAAGGTATGCCCATAGCCAAAATGAGGTAATTGAGTTTTGATAGGTGTATCCAAAACCGCTTTCAGACGGGATTATACTTTGTGCAAGAGAAGTTGTTTTACCAAATAGATTTTTAATTATTAGTATTACAGTTGGGGTAAAAAATAAAACATTTTTCCACCAAGCAACTTTTTTATTTTTTTCTTTTGTAAGTGATATAAAATAGTAGGCTGTAAGTGCTACAAAACTACACCAGCCAATAGAGCTAATGCGGTGCCACATAAAGGCTTGCTCTACGTTTGGTGCTGAAAAAAAGAATGAATTACAAAAAGACCAAAAACCAAGACTTAATAATGTCGCACAGGCAGACACGTTTAACACGGTCTTTCTTTCAGCAGTTAATATTCGCCATGCGCCTATAAAAAAAGAGGTGTAAATGATTATTGAGATGATAGACAATAAATTCATAAAACTTACTCCATTTATTCTTCTAAAATATTCTTAAAACTAATTATATCATATAATGTAAAATATTTCATTAAAAACGTCGATTTTTTTTAAAAAGCAAAATTATGACCCATAAATATATCGTTAATGATAGGGATTTATGGGTCATAACCTTAATTTGTATTAGTAAAAATTATTTAATATTATTTATATCAAGAAAAATTATCTAATAATATTATTTGAAATTAAGCCATCATAGAAAGCATTTGCGAAAACTTGGTAATTGCTGTAATGGAAACCATCACCACATAGGTTACCTGAATTTTTAGTAGCTTCGTTGATGTCAATTAGTGGAAGGTTGTTAGCAGCTGCAAAGTGTTTTTGTGTGTTTACAACGTTAATATTAATATTGTCTACTACTTTTTGAGTGATACCACCTTTTGCAAAAGCTCGTGGAGAGGTTGCAAATACGATTTTTGGTTTACTAGGTAGTGCGTTAAATGAATCTACAATATCTTTAGATGCTTTCAAGAAGTTAGGGCTATCTTCAGCCATTCCGCCACCATCGTTTGTACCTAGCATTATGATTACGATATTAGGCAGATTACCAAGGCCTTTTCTGTATTTCTCGTGCTGTGGGTAACCAATTTCGCATGGTTGCATTGTAGTTCCGGTAGCACCAAAGTTTGAAACAGCATATTTAAAGGATAAAGAACCGGCATTGATTTTATTTTGTAATAATGCAGGGTAGCCACCCTCAGTTAAGCTATCACCAACGCAGGCAATACGGATAACATCGGTCTTTAGATATTTACCTAAACCATCATATACTTTATCGAAAGTTACACGAGCGGCTCTTACCTGTTGAACATCAGATTTTGCATCTAATGCAGAGCGTTCTAGGTCGGCTCTTGCATCGCTATAAAGTTGGTAGCCTTCGGCAGTCATAACTTTTGGATCTACAAATTCAGTCATTGTTAAAATTAGATGTTGATCTAAAGCTACGGTGCCTTTAATGCCTTCAATAAGCTCTGTGTATATTATATCGGCAAGTTTTTTATGACCTTGAACGTTTGGATGAATTCCGTCTGTGCTTTCAAAATCAGCAGCGGTGAAGTTTTTAGTGTCTTTATTAATGTCTATACTATAAACTTTGCTCTCTTTAGCAACTTCTCTTTGAATTTCTGCTATCTTTGTTATATTACTATTTAAGATTTTGTTGTCACTAGATGGTAATCCAATTTCTACAACAATAGGGGAGGTGTTAAAGATTATAACAGGCTGTGACTCTAATAATTTATATGAGTTAATAAGGTCAATAGCATCTGCTTTGAATTTATCAATTTTGCCATTATCAAAATTTTTGCCTTTAGAATCATTAGTTCCAAGCATTATAACGACAACGTCAGGAAGATATTTTAAACTTTCTTTGTATGCGTTACTTGTAGTGTATGGGAAATCTCCGTTTTTAGTAAGAGTACATCCACTAGCACCGAAGTTTCTAGCTTGGTAATTTATAGTACCATATTTAGCAGCGATAAGTCCTGTAAAACAACTACTCTCACGGGTTGCATCGGGTAGCGAATAACCATAGGTAGTGCTGTCACCAACAAAGGCAATTTTAGTTTTAAGACTTCTGTTATCTTTACGCTGAAGGGTATAGGTTGCATCAATTAGCTTTTGATAGATATCAGCAGCATCTTTTTTCGCAACTGCTGCAAGTTTTGGATCGTTTGTTTTGTATGCATAGATACTTCTAGCTTTTGCAAGGGTAGAAGTAAAGTTATCCCATGAATTAGTGGTGTAAACTGATTCTGATTTATTAAATGCGTTATTTATAACACTAGATAGTGC
>JAVVYT010000017.1:0-12316 GCA_036650995.1 Clostridia bacterium
TGTCCTGTCTTTTCTGTGAGATGCCATAATATATCTTCTCTCCCCTCTCTATACCCGTCCCTTCATAAGGAACAATCTAACCTACGTCCCCTCTAAAGAACAATCTAACTTCCGCTCCTCATAAAGAACAATCTACTCTCAGCACTCTTGCCCCCGCAAGGTGCAACGTCCCTTCATAAAGAACAAACTAACTTCGTCCCCCATAAAGAACAATCTAACCTGCGTCCCCTCTAAGGAACAATCTTACTCCATAAGTTCCCTAAAGCTTAAAAAATTGAATAGAAGTGCTAGCTGGTGCAATTTGAGCAACTGCCGCGTATATACTATACGCAAAGGCGCGTAAATTGTGCCAGGTGGTGCTTATCTTCGATTTTTTATTAGACTTTTTGTTGTTCGAGGATATAAGACTCTATTACATCTTCTTCTTTAAGATCGTTGAAACCACTTATGGCTATACCGCAGTCGAAACCTTGTGCCACTTCTTTGGCATCGTCTTTAAATCTTTTTAGGCTTTCTAGCTCGCCCTCGAAAATTTGTGTTCCGGCTCTTTGTACACGTACTTTGCTTGCTCTTTGTATTTTACCATCGGTTACGTGACAACCTGCTATCGTGCCTGCTGTCGATACTTTGAAGATTTGTCTAACTTCTGCGTGGCCTTGTATTACTTCTTTGTAAACAGGTGCTAACATTCCTTTCATTGCATGCTCTATCTCTTCTATGCAATCGTAGATAATGCTGTATAAACGAACGTCTACATCGTATCTTGATATCGTGTCTGTCGCTCCTGCGTCTGGACGAACGTTAAAGCCTATTACTATCGCTCCTGATGCGGTCGCTAGCATAACATCTGACTCGTTTATCGCTCCAACTCCACCGTGAATTACTGTAACTTTTACTTCTTCGTTGGATAGCTTTTCAAGGGAGGTGCGAATTGCTTCTACTGAGCCTGCTACATCGGCTTTTACTATAAGATTTAATGGCTTAACTTCGCCTTGTTTTATCTGGTCAAATAAGTCGTCTAAGGTGACTTTTTGCCCTGCATCTTTGTATTTCTCGTCTTTCTCTGCTTGTTTTCTCTGCTCTACAACTTCTCGTGCCATACGCTCATTCTCTACACAGAAAAACGTATCCCCGGCGGTTGGTACTTCTGCAAGACCTACTATCTCAACAGGTGTTGATGGTAACGCTTCGTCAATCCTTCTGCCTTTGTCACTCATCATTACACGTACTCTGCCTACACAGGTGCCTGCAATTATTACATCGCCTTTTTTAAGTGTTCCGTTTTGAACTAGTAATGTCGCAACAGGTCCACGTCCTTTGTCTAACTTTGCCTCGATTACTGTACCTTTTGCAAGCCTTTTTGGGTTCGCTTTAAGATCACGCATATCTGAGGCTAGTAGTACCATCTCTAATAGTGTGTCGATGTTTTCGTGTTTTTTTGCTGAAACTGGTACACAGATAACATCTCCGCCCCATTGCTCCGGTACAAGCTCGTATTCGGTAAGCTCTTGCATAATTTTGTCGACATTTGCGCCCTCTTTGTCCATCTTGTTTATAGCAACAATTATCGCAACTTCTGCCGCTTTGGCATGGTTTATCGCCTCAACTGTTTGTGGCATAATTCCGTCATCAGCTGCAACTACTAAAATTGCAACGTCTGTAACACTGGCACCACGAGCTCTCATTGCTGTAAACGCTTCGTGTCCTGGTGTGTCTAAAAATGTAAGGTCACGGTCGTTTATTCGTACTTTGTATGCACCAATATGCTGGGTTATTCCGCCTGCCTCGGTCGTTGTTACACTAGTGTTTCTGATAGCATCTAAAAGTGATGTTTTACCATGGTCTACGTGTCCCATTACAACAACTACTGGTGGACGGGTAACTAAATCCTCTTCGCTGTCGTCGCTGTCATCAATTAGTAGCTCTTCTTTTGTAACAATGATTTCCTTTTCGTATGTTGCGTGGAATTCTTCGGCTATAAGTGATGCTGTATCATAATCTATCGTTTGTGATGCGGTCGCCATAAGTCCTAAAATCATAAGCTTTTTAACGATTTCTGCGTTAGTTACGATAAGCTTTGCTGCAAGGTCGCTAACTGCAATTTCTTCTGGTAATACTATGTGAAGATGCTTTTTCTTCTTCTCCATAGCAAGCTTTCTCATTCGCTCGCTCTCGTCATTTCTATTTTTAAGACTTCTTTGTTGTTGCATTGACTTGCTCTTTTTGAATTTTTCCATCTGCTTGCCTAAATCCTTGACTTTGTCCGGAATTAAGTCGTCTACTTTGTTATCAAATTTAGAAAGGTCAACGTTGTTGTTTCTAGTGTCTACATAACGTGTGCGTGGCATTGCCCCATCGGTTTTTACCTCAACTCCTGTTTGGAAGTTGAACACCTGTGGAGTAACGTCTAAATTTACTTTTTTAGATGGCGTTTGTGGAACTGGCGGTGCTTTTTTCGCCTTTTGTTCTTGCTCTGCCTTTTTGGTTTCTTCTTTTTTGTCCGCTACTGATTTTTCGTAACGTGCAAAATACTCAGCTAAAGACGGTATCTGATTTTTAGCTGTGAAATAATCAAAGATAAGATTTAACTCATCTTCATTTAATATCGCCATATGATTTTTAGGCGGGGTCGCATATTTCGTGAGTAGCTCTGTAATGTCTTTGCTGTCCACTCCTAAATCGTGGCTAACCTCGTGTATTCTATATTTAAAATCTAAACTCATCTATTTTACCATTCCTTCCAAAATTCCTTTTAATGCTTTTGCTATGCCTTTATCGGTAATGCCTATTATTCCTGCCTCGGCAAACGAAACTGCATTTCCAAGTTCTGCTTTTGTGTATGTTACAATAGTGGGCTCTAACTTTCCGTCCATTTGTGCTGTAACTTTTTTGATTGAATTTTTTGCGGTGTCACTTGCTATTATTATCATTGCAGGTCGTCTGCCAAACCTAAAAGCTTCAAGTGCCTCAAGCCCTACTGTAAGTTTCCCTGCTTTTTTTGCTATCCCTAGCATTAGTAAAAATTTGTCATTCACTTTGTAAACTCTTTTCTAAGCACTCGTATATTTCATCACTAATTGTGGTTTTGAGCGCTTTCTCCAATCTTTTGGATTTTTTTATCTTATTAAAACATTTTACGTCTTTACAGATGTATGCTCCTCGTCCTGATTTTTTGCCTGTTTCATCAATCGTTATTTCGCCGTCTTTGGTTTTTACAATGCGTATTAACTCTTTTTTTGGCTTTGGAGTGTTACATCCCATACATAACCTTTGCGGTAGCTTTTTCTCTGTTTGCATTTTTTAGCACCTACTCTGCTGCTTTTATATCAATTTTAAGACCTGTAAGTTTTGCTGCTAGTCGAACGTTTTGACCCTCTTTACCAATAGCTAGTGATAGTTGATCTGATGGTACAAACACTGTGCAAGCTTTATCCTCTTCTTTTACAGCAACTCTTATAATCTCGGCTGGTGAAAGAGCGGCGGCAACGTATTTTGCCATTTCAGGGTTATACTTTATTATATCAAGTTTTTCGGATTTTAATTCTTTTAATATGTTGTTTATTCTAGAACGTTTAGTTCCGATACAAGCACCAATCGGGTCTACATTCTCGTCTTTCGCTAAAACAGCTATTTTAGTACGGGAGCCTGCCTCTCTTGCAATGGATAGTATCTCTACTGTTCCGTCTGCAATCTCTGGAATTTCTAGCTCTAATAATCTGCGAACTAGCCCTTGATGAGTACGTGAAAGAGTAATCTCATGACCATAACCGCCACGTTCTTTCTCTTTCTTTTTCGCCTCGACAACATACACTTTAAGACGATCGCCCTCTCTTATAACCTCTCCTGGAATTTGCTCACGTATTGGTAACACTAGCTCGTGACGTCCAACTTCTAGAATAACGTTTTTGCTAACTCTGTCTACACGTACAACAAGTCCTGAGATAATTTCATTTTGTTTGCTCTCAAACTCGGCTACAAGTGCGCCATTTACCGCCTCGTTTATCGCTTGTACAATAACGTTTTTACCGATTTTAGCGGCTATTCTACCGAAGTTTTTAGTTTCAATCTCTATTTCTGCAATACTGCCTACTTTATTTCTCTTGCTAATCTTCTTTGCATCTTCAAGTGAAATCTGCATCTGAGGATTTTCTACCTCTTCCACTACTTCTTTTACAATGTAAAATCTAATGGTGTTGTTCTCTTCGTCAAAATCGGCTTTGAAGTCCTCACCTGAAATGCCTCTGTCCCTTTTAACGGCTGCTACTATTGCGGCTTTGATTTTCTCAAGCATATAATCCTTTGGAATTCCTTTTTCTTCTTGTAATAGATTTAATGCCTCGAAAAATTCTGTATTCTCTGTTTTCATTTTTTATATAAACCCCTTTTAATTTTATTTTAAAGAACGCTTTCCCTTTTAGCCTACAAATGTTAGCCTTATGGTAGCACAATCCTTTTTATTTAATGTAATCTCTTGCTCGCTTGTTTTTATTGTAACGGTAGTTTCATCAAAGGCTACAAGCTCACCCACTATGGTTTTAGAGCCATTTTGCGGTTTGTATAACTTAATCGTTACACTTTTTCCAATGCACGTTTCAAAATGCCACGGCTTTAAAAGTTCCCTCTCTAGCCCGGCTGAAGATACTTCAAGATAATAGCTATCGTCAATGAAATCTTCCTCGTCAAGTTTTGCGTCTAATGCACGGCTGACGTTTTCACAATCGTTAATATCCGCCCCACCGTCTTTGTCAATGTAAACTCTAAGATAATAGGCACTGCCCTCTTTTACATACTCGACATTCCATAAGACAAGATTTTGCGTATCGACTATCGGTGCCACTAGCTTTTCGACTAGTTCGCAGATGTTTTTTGCCAATATAACCACCCTTTCCTATAAGACATTATATTGCTTTAATAATATCTAAAAGGAGAAGCTCTATGCTTCTCCTTTCAATAAGTTTATATTACCACACTATTTTTCTAATTGCAAGTGTTTTACTGAATTATTTCTAAATATTTACTCTTATATCCGTCAAAAAGGCTAATATAGTGTGCTGAGTTTCCTTTATGTAACTCTCTTAGATATTCGTGAGGATTTACAACGTTTTTAACCGCTTTATATCCAACATAATAAACAGCAATATTAGAACAATGATCTGAAATGCCCTCGGCATTATTTAAAATCTCAAGGAACTTCATTCCAATGTCAACAGAACATTTGCCTTCTTTAAGCCTCATTATATGCTTAGCTTTAAGTAGCTCTACCATAAGGTCAATTGTCTGCTCTAATGGCTCTACACTCTCGGCTTTTGTGATATCATTTTCAGAGTATGCCTCGTATGTTAAGGTGATAATTTCGTTTATAGCATTTAGCAAAACTTTAATCTCTTTATATGCTTTGTCTGAGAATTTAAGTCCGTCCTCGTGCATACTTTCAACACTATAAAGCATCTCAATAATGTAATCACCGGTACGTTCAAACTCTGATATTAAATGTAGTAAACAAGTAACGGTGCGTCCGTCCTCGTCGCTTACCTCTCTATCGGTAAGTTTTACAAGATAGTTGCCAAGCTTATCTTCTAGCCTGTCTAAGCTATCCTCTCGCTCGTGAATTTTAGCGGCTAATTTAGGGTCGTAATTATCTAGAAGTATCTCTAAATCTCGTCCGTTTTTATAAACATTCTTGCCCATTTTAGAAACCAACTCTTCACAGTGGGTAAGTGCTAATGATGGTGAAACTAGTAGTCTGTCGTCTAAGGTAATTGTATCTTCGTCCTCGTCTGCATCGTCATACTTGCCATTATTTCTGATTAAGAACTTAACTAGTTTTTCTAAAAGCCCTGCAAATGGTATGAATAGTATTGTAATTACTACGTTAAACAAGGTGTGGAAGTTTGCAATTCCGCCCATTGTAATAGGCTCGTTCCAGAACGAAAAGCCAATTAAATATTGTAGTAGATATACCGCCGATAAAAATACAATCGTTCCGATAATGTTAAAACATAAATGCACTAAAGCGGTACGTTTTGCGTTTTTAGAAGCTCCGATACTCGCTAAAATCGGGGTGATACAAGTACCGATATTTTGCCCCATTATGATAGGGAATGCCGCCGCACTTGTCACGACACCGGTGGCACTTATCGCCTGCAAAATACCAATTGATGCCGATGAACTCTGAATAATCGCTGTAACAATAGCACCAACAGCTACACCTAAAACTGGATTTGTAAGTGCTACAAATAGATTTTGGAATGCTGGAATTTCTGCAAGTGGTCTAACTGCTGCTTCCATTGCAAACATACCATTAAATAAAACACCAAAGCCTAACATTATGTAACCAATATTTTTATACTTTGTTTTCTTTGGCACAAACACTAAGATGATACCAAAAATTGCAATAAGTGGCGCTAAGGTGGTAGGTTTTAAGAATTGTAGGAAGATATTAAGATCTGCTCCCGAACTGTTAAGCTCGTTTAGTCTTAAAATTTGTCCCGTTATGGTGGTACCGATATTAGCACCCATAATAACGCCAATTGCTGAGCGAAGTTTTAATATCCTAGCGTTTACAAGACCTACAACAATAACCGTTGTAGCTGATGAACTCTGCACCGCCGCTGTAACTAACGCTCCTAGTAGTACACTTTTAAAGATGTTGTTTGTTAATTTCTCAAGTGTTTTTTCAGCTTTACCACCCGAAAACTTTTCAAGTCCGTTTCCTAAAACGTCCATACCGAAAAGGAATAGAGCAAGTCCTCCGAAAAGACTTATAATCATAAATATGTTCATTTGGCATCTCCTTTTTTTTAACACATAAAAACTGACCTTTAGCCACCTTTATGCTTTTTTATAATAAAACGGTTAGATGTGTTTGCTATTCTAAATCCTCTTCGTATATCTCTTCTTCTTCCACCGAAGGAGCATCTATTATCTCTTTTGCTATATCGTAAAAACAGCTTTCAACATATATGTCTTTGCCGTAAAAATTCTCGTTTCCTGTGTAAAGTTTAAGGGTGGCACCATACTCTGACTCACTTGTAAATGTTTCTATTCCGACTGAATTTAAAAGCGATGTAATTGCATTTGCCTCAAAAAAATCACCAACGTTTTTAACCGCTCTAAGGTCGCCCCTTGTAAACTCACCGTCAAAATCAACTAAATACACGTCACAATCTGGGCATTTAGAAATTTCATCACTATACTCTTTTCTGCATTTTAAACAAATAGCCATATACAACTCCCCTTTTTTAACTTGATTTTCCCTTTTATTGTCAAAATATATTACGCTAAAAATTTTCTATCTTAAATAATTTTTCTTTTCAAAACATATTATGTTAAAATAACTTTTCTTTTTTCAAAACATTTTTCTTTTCAAAACATATTACACTAAAATAATTTCTCTTTTCAAAATAATTTTTTCTTAAAATGTTTCATACTAAATATTTTTCTATCTTAAACAATTTCTCTTTTCAAAACATTTCATACTAAATAATTTTTTCTTAAAATGTTTCATACTAAATATTTTCTTTTTCAAAAAACCTACTTATCTTCTAGCTTTTTAAGTTCTGCCATCTCTTTTTTAGATAGTTTGATTTTTCCGTCACGAATTAATTTAACATCTTTTTTATTAAACATCTTCGGCACCATTTCGTCATTATTAAGACGTACTTTGAGCATACCGCTAAGTAAATTCACTTCAATAACAACACCTCTGCCCTCGTCTGTATCAACGACTGCGTCAACTTTTGGAGTGTTTTTAAGCAAATCATCATACGCAAACTGCTCATATTTAAGACAGCACATAAGTCTGCCACAAGTACCGCTAATTTTAACAGGGTTTAGAGATAGTCCTTGCTCTTTTGCCATTTTAATCGAAACCGGCTGAAACTCCCCTAAAAATGACGAACAGCAAAAAGGTCTGCCACAAATACCAAGACCGCCCAGCATTTTAGCCTCATCACGAACACCTATTTGACGAAGTTCAATTCTAGTATGAAAGATACTAGCTAAATCTTTTACTAAATCTCTGAAATCAACACGATTTTCAGCGGTAAAATAAAACAGTACTTTGTTGTTGTCAAAGGTGTATTCAACCTCTGTTAGCTGCATTTCAAGGTTATATTTTTTTATCTTTGTAAGACAAATATCAAATGCCTTTACCTCTTTATCTCTGTTTTGGCTATCTTTTTTTATGTCCTCATCTGTGGCTTTTCTGATTACTTTTTTAAGTGGTTGCACCACCATTTCATCAGCTACATTTGAGTTTGCAATAGTAACCTCGCCAAATTCAAGTCCCCTTGCTGTTTCAACAATAACGGACTCTTCTTTTAAAACTTTAATCCCCTCAGGGTCAAAGTAGTAGGTTTTGCCTGATTTTTTAAAGCGTACGCCTATAATTTCTGTCAATGAATTTCCTCCCAACAGCTTATGAAATATGCGTTTGTAGCTAGTGCCACATTGCAATTTTGTTTTAGCTGATTTAAAAGCTTTAATGTATTTTCAATAAGGTTTGATATAGATTTGTTGCTAATATTCTTTATTATCTCTGACTTTTCATCAGCTATAACGTTATTTTTAATCGCTAGTATATCTGAAAAATAGTTTAATAGTTTTTCAAAAGCTATTATGTTTTTTGCCCTGTCTTTGTTTAATTTTTGTGCTATAATCTGAAAATCGTATTTGCTCTCGCCCCGTAAGGCAGTTAAAAAAGCTTTGATAAATGGCGTTTCCTCAGCTCTTGCCAAGCTTTCGTTATTTGTTATTAACATCTTTTGACATCTCGATTTAACCGTTTGCAAAATTGCTCCCTCGTTTTTGGAACAGAGGATAAAATGAACGTTTGCTGGTGGCTCTTCGAGGATTTTAAGAAGTGCGTTTTGTGCGGATACTGTAAGACATTCGGCATCTTCTAAAATATATATTTTGTGCGTTGATTCGTTTGGCTTTATATTAACTCCTGCTATAATACCTCTAATGGTATCCACCGAAATGCTGGCTCTTGTTTTCGGCTTGTTTATTGTAATTACATCAGGATTTATATCCTTTTCTATTTTAATACAGCTACTACAAACATCACAAGGAACTTTCTCCTCGCTACAACAGATACATTTTGCAAAATATCTAGCCGCCATTCGGCTAAGCTCTTCTATATCTGAATAGAAAATATAACCGTTTGCAACCTTGTTTTGCTCTGTTATATTAGCAAGAGTTTGTTTTACCATATCTATCTTCATAAACTATTGTCCTTTTTTACTACTCGTATTTCGCTTTTCTTTGCCCTTGTTTTTATAATTCCTATAACCTCTTTGGTAAGTAGCTCACCCGGCACTATAATCGGCACAGAGGGTGGATAGACAGTAACACATTCTGCTGATATTTCACCAATCGCCTTATCAATACTCATAACTTCACTTTCCGAAAACATTGCCGTATTTACGGGCATTTTGGAAACTACTGTAAAATCTTTCGGAGTTTTAGTTACATAGCTTCTTTTATTATACAGTAATTTAAGTTCCTTTGCAAGTAAATTTAATTCATTATATTGAATAAGCGGTGAAATTATTAAAACTAAATTATGCTCGTCTGCCATTTCTATCGCTATCCCTTTTAAATAAAGGCTTTTTAGCACTTTTTCTGCGTTTTCCATCTCGACTACTAATCGTAATTTGTCACTACACTCTACTACTTTATACCCTATTTTAGTTAGTTTCTCTTTTATTCTATTAGTATTTTCTATCGCCTTTTCAAACTTATTTCTATTTCTATCACAAAAACATAGACCAAAATCAAGTGATGCCAACGTTAAAAAAGACGGAGATGAGGTCGAAAAAAGACTGATTGCGTTTGTTAGCTCTTCTCTTTTTATGTAGTTTGAAAATAAAATCGCTCCTCCTGTTAAAATCGGCAACGTTTTATGTGCAGAATTTACCCACATATCACATACTTTCGCAATTTTGTAGGGCGGATTTTTTAAAAATAAATAATGCGTTCCATGCGAATTATCCACTAGTAATTTCTTGCCATACTGCTGACAAACTTCGTAAATTCCTGCTAAATCGGCATCTATCCCATAGTAATTAGGTGTTGTTATAATAACAGAATTTACATCTTTGTTTTCTAGAATTAGCTCTTTTATGTCGCTTTTAGTAGGCGGAGTCGGAATGGCAGTGTTTTCCCTGTACCTAGGTTTTGTAAAAATAGGTGTTATCTTTGATAGGGCTATCCCGTCTATAACGCTATGATGCGAAAATCTATCCACAATTATTTTTTTGTTACGTGCAGCTAAAAAAAGCATTGCTTTAATGCCGATTGAGGCTCCGCTCGTGATAAATGCAGCAGACTTTGCTCCTGAAATTTCCTTTGCATTTTCAAGGGATTTTAAAATAACTCCGCTTGGATTGTTAAGATTATCAGTGCCTATAAGCTCCGTTAAATCGTATTTTAAGGCAGTATCAAATTCCATACCGATTTCTTTTCCAATATGTCCAGGCATACAAAATCTAGCCTTTATCTTCTCATTTGTTTTCTTTACGCAGTTATATATATAAGGTGTCATAACGTCCCCCTTTTAAACTGCTAAAAACGGAATGAAGTTGCGAACTAAAAAGTATGTTATCATCACCGCTAAAATAATATAAATGACATATGATTTTCGTGGGAAGATAATTACCTTTTTCCCAAAGCTTGCAAAAACCACCTCTAAATATAAAATAAACAAAATAATCCCGCCAACTATCGGTGTTATATTAAGCCTTAGCGAGCCTAGTATATCAAAATTCAGCAGAGCAAAAACACTTCTAGTATTACCACAACCAGGGCAAGCATAGCCGGTAACCCTCTTAAATCCACACTTTGGAATGTACTCCGCTACTATTGCTATCTGCTCTTTTAATAGATATGCTACCACAAATAAAATAAATGGGGCGATTATTATTAAAATGCTAACCCATAGTTTTTGCTTTTTTATAATACTCACCCCAAAACTTATTTTCTTAAATCTTTGTTTTCAAAAAACTTCTTTTTTATAATCTATAATTTGTATGCTTTTTATACTCTAGCTTTTTAAAACTTATTTTTATAAATAGCTATTAAAGTTTGTAAAGTTTGAGAAGATACTTCCGTAGCTAATGCCACCAATTACCATAAAGAAAAATAGAAATATCACGAGAAAGATACCAACGCTGGACAAAACGACTCCTGCTATTGCAAAAGGTCTGCCTGCTTTATTTGTAACAAGTGATATTATACCAAGAACAAGTCCCACAATTGAGCAAGGAATTGCAAGATATAATGCGCAACAACATATTACCGATAAAATTCCAAGCACCATAGATGCAATAGGAAGTGCTAAAGATGCACTTTTCATCGGCTGATTTACAGCACTTTTTGGAACTTCTTCGTATCTTGCTTGTGGTATTACTGAATTAAAATCAGTAGATACGTATTCAGTCGAACTTCCGCTTACCTCTTTTACCTCTTTAACCTCTGTAACGTTAAAGCCTGTTGGTATTGTTTCTTCTTTTACAGTATTAGCATCTATCTCCACTTTTTCGCTAGCTACAAAAGCTACATTCTCTACTGCCTTAGTATCTGGTGTATCATTGGTAGAAACTGCGTTTTCCACTACTTTGCTATCTGGTGTGTTATTGGTAGAAACTGCGTCATCAGGAGTTTTTTTGTCTGAAAAGTTGTTTTCATTCATAATATTCATTTCCTTTTTATAATTTTCAATTTGTCTTTATCTATATATTAACTTAATCTGCGAATTTTGTCAATAAAATAATCAGGATACTTTATAGTACCCTGATTAAATATTGGTATTTTTTAATTATTGTGGCATATTTTTTACAGCGTCAGGTAAATTCTTCATAATCTCATCCAATAATGGAATAGATGCTAGAACTCCTGCTGTAAATAAAGCAGTCATAATTAATGCAACGATTGCTAGAACTAAACCAGCTATTGCAAAAGCTTTTCCGTCTTTCTTTTTAACTAAAGCTATGATAGCTAAAATAAGACCAACTACTGCAAATAGTACTGAAACCCACCAAAGGCAACATGAAATTACTGATAAAATTCCTAAAATCATTGAAGCTATTGCAAATCCGCTTCCGCCGTTTGATTGCGTTGTTTGTTCTACAACTGGTGTTACGTTTTCTTCCATAATATCACTCTTTTCTTTCTAATTTTACATAAAATGTAACTTATGTCATTATAATACAATATTTTTTTAATTTAGTCAACATTTATTTCAATATTTATTAATATTCGCTATGCTTGTTAACAGTTTGTTAATATTCTGCTCTATCTGTCAGCATATTTT
>JAVVYT010000017.1:12416-15057 GCA_036650995.1 Clostridia bacterium
TTTTATTTTTGCTCTAGTGGTTTTATCGCTCCGCCAAGTTTTGTGCTAGAAATATCACCTGATACTACTTTGTCGTTGTAGCAGTATAAATTAACATTAAATCCCTCGTTTTCATTCACCGCTTCAAACTCTTTAATTTCTTGTACGTTTTTAAGAGAATAGGTGTAGCATTTTACTCTTTTGCCCTTGTAATTTTCAAGCACAAATCCGCCCTTTGCCATAATCTCTGCATACTTCAAAAACACCTCGTCAAACTGTTCGGGAATTATAATCTCTTTTATGGTAGTAGGCTCATTTGAAACTTCATAGCCATAACTATTGATGTACGAAACTCTCTGCTCATTTGTCGCTACCTTTTGCTCGTTTTTAGCAATAACACTCGTTACATTTTCACTTGAAATAGTAAGGGTAATCCCTGCAAGAACAACAGCCACCACCGCAATCGCACAAAAAATTTTAGTCTTAGTTAGTTTTAATGATAAAATCAGCATCTTTATTTCCTCTTTTCTAGTCTTTTATTTGTTATTTATATGCTGATAAAATTATAAATATGATTAAAAAAACCGAAGCGATTTAAGATTATAAAATCACTTCAGTTTTGTTTATTATTATATTTTCTCAAAAGTTTTCAAAACTCTGTTTAGAAAACTTTTAGTTTCAGAAGAAAACTTTTGTTTTTAGAAAACTTTTAGTTTCAGAAGAAAACCTTTGTTTTAGAAAAATTCTTAGTTTAAAAAACTCTAATCTAAAATCTTATTCTAGAAAAATCTTTTATAGCCATTAATTCCTGCGTTTTGCATAGCTCGCATAGCGCCTGTAATCTCAAGAATAATAATCATTACAATAGACACACTACAAAGAACAACTCCTGCAATCGCAAAATTCTTATTTCCAGTCTTGCGAACAAGTGCAATAATTCCAAGCACAAGACCAACAATTGCGCATGGTAGACTTAAAAAGTCACAACAGCAACCCGAAACCGCTATAATTCCAAGCACCATACTAGCAAGCGAATACCCACCACTCTCAGGCGGAGTTTCTTGCTCGTTTACAAAGTTATGCACCGTAGTAACAGTACGCACCTCAACTCTTTCAGGCTCTGAACTTTCATTTTGATTAAAATCTGTATTCTCATCATATTCATTCATAATATTAAAACCTCTCTTTTATCTATAAAGATATATTAGTCTACAAATGCAAATATGTCAAGAGCATTGCCTATTATTTTGTCTTTTTTTAATTCAGTGATATGCGTTTTACATATGGCGTTTTAACTATAATAGTAGCTAGTATAAGCTTTACTAAATCCGGTATAATATATGGCACAACCCCTACTGCCATTGCTTTTGCTATCCCCATTTTAGTGACAAAGTTAAGCCAAAATCCGCCTATTAAATAACAGATGCCAAGTGCTAACACCATTCCGATTATAGCAAATATCACCTTTTTCTTTTTAGCGAATATCGAGATTACAAAAGCCATAATTGGATATGCCATCAAAAAACCACCAGTCGGACCTATGAGTGCTGAAAATCCGCCTGTAAATTTTGAGAAAACCGGTATGCCTATAATGCCTATAAAAATATATACTATCTGTGCTAAAACCGCCATACTAGGTGGCAGTAAGCTTGAAACTAGAAATATCGCAAAAACACTCATCGTAAACGGAATTGGTGTAAACGGTAGCGGTATCGCAATTAATGATAGCACTATCGTTACAGCTGTCGCTAATGCTACATATGTAATCTTCTTTGTCGTAATCCCTATTTTTTTGCTAGCCTTATTCCCTGCTTTTTCATTAGCATTTATTAACCCTTTGCCAAGCTCTGCTTTCTCACTAGCTTGTACTTTGTAGTTTTCTTGCTCTGTTTTTTCATTAGTTTTAATCTCTGTTTTTTCGCTAGCTTTTATCGTGGCTTTTTCTTTTGTAATACCAATATTTTCAGGGCTTTTTTTTATATTCTTTGTAACGTCTTTTGTATCCATTTCTTTTTTTCCTATCTTTAATTTTTAACTCTTTTTACTATTAATTTTTTCTATTATAATGTATTTTATTTTCTTTGTCAACCTATTTTATTTTAAAGGGTGACTAGTAAAAGATTTTTTTACAAATCCCGTCAATTCCCTTTACTTTTTCAATTAGTTTGCTATACTATATATATAAATAATTAATAAAAGGACGGTTTTAAAGATGAAGTACAATACTGACAAATTTAAAGGCATTGCAGTTGCCTTTCCGGCATGCTATGACAAAAATGGTGACATTTCCCCAAAAGCCATCGTAGAGCTTTGCAGATACTACTATAACAATGGTGTTCGTTCATTATATGTAAACGGAAGTGGCGGAGAGGGCGTTCTTCTTACTACCGAAGAGAGAATGCTCGTAATCGAAACTATTATGAATGAGCTTTATGGTAAAATGGTCGTTATAAACCATATCGCCTCCCCATCAACTAGAGAGTCTATAAAACTAGCTGAGCATAGTGAAAAATGCAAGGTAGACGCTGTTGCTGCTGTTCCTTGTATCTTCTATCGTCAAAGTGAAGATAGCATCGAAAAGTACTGGAATGACATTACAAAAACAATAGATTTACCATTTTTCATCTATAATATTCCTGCCCTTTCAGGCTATAACCTATCG
>JAVVYT010000018.1:0-14974 GCA_036650995.1 Clostridia bacterium
ATAGTGGCACTTTTAATGCCAGCCTCATCACCATTTAAATAATCTAATATCTTATATTTAAAGCCGTGACGCTCCGCATAACGAGTATACATTCTATAAAGCATTTCTACCCAGTCTTGAGCTTCAGTGCCTCCTGCGCCTGCGTGAAAGGTTAAAATTGCGTTATTTTTATCATACTCACCATTTAAAAGTGTTTCTAATCTAAAATCCGCTAATTCTTTTTCTATATCATCTGTTACAGTTATAATTTCATCAGCAAAACTCTCTTCATTCTCAGCAATGCAAAGTTCACAAAGGCTAAGATTTTCTTCCCATTTTTTAAATAGTTTATCAAACTTTGCGAGTTTATTTTTTATTAAAGAGCTTTGACGCATTATTTTTTGCAGACCTACAACATCTGACCAATTTTGATTATCTGCGGATTTTTCGTCAAGTAGTTTTGACTTTTCGGTTAAGTCGTCGTATTTTATTGCTTCCTTTAAATCTAATAAATCATCTTTTAAGGACAATAATTTTTGCTTTTTTTCTTCTAGTATTATCAAATGTCACACTCATCCTTTTATACAATTTATTTAAAGTAAAATATAATCTAAAAAGTAAGTCATAAGCCGGGTTCTGTATTAAACAATCATCTATCTGTGATGGGCGTTACCGCACACCTAATGCCACTTTTATCGGAGCGCCGGGCAAGCTTATGCTCCTTTTTCGTGTTGCTCCGGATAGGGTTTACAGGATTACATAGTTTCCTATATAATCGGTGAGCTCTTACCTCGCCTTTCCATCCTTACCATAACAAAAGCTATGGCGGTATATTTCTGTTGCACTTTCCCTAAGGTTACCCTCGGCGGACGTTATCCGTTATCCTGCCCTATGGAGCCCGGACTTTCCTCAGATACTTTTATGGTATCCGCGATTGTCTGACTTACTTTTTACATTATATTTACTTTTACATTCTATCATATTTTTAATATTAATTCAACTATTTATCTTAACAGTTTTATTTTATAATAAAATATTTTTTATTGTATGAATAGCCATTTATTTATAAAAAAAAACTTATTTTTTCTATGAATAATCCATTCCATTTTTTATTAATTTATGTTATAATAAGATAATATTGACATATTGATATTTATAAAAAATTTATTAAAGAACGGATGATTTTAAAATGCAAACATTTGCAGATATTTGGGCGAAATCTGTCGAGAAAATGGTAGAATTTATTCCTGCTGTTTCTCTGAATTTATGGATAAAATGTATTACTCCTGTAAAATTAGATAGGAACACTATTATTTTATATGTTGAAAATAGCTTTCAAAGAGATCTTATAATGACTCGCTACCTCGACATTATAAAGCTTACTGTATCTGAAGTTTTCGGTTTTGACATTGAAGTTAAAATTTATACCGAAGATGATAAGCCAGAAGATTTAGTTGTTGTGCCAAAGCAAGAGGAATCTGTTCTACCTACTGAGCTTATTTTCCCTTCTTCAAATTCATCAGATGAAGATTATTCTTTTGATAATTTTATAGTTGGCAATTCAAATAGATTTGCTCATGCAGCATCTATCGCAGTAGCTCAAAAGCCTGCTTTAACTTCTTATAATCCTCTATTTATATACGGTCCATCAGGGCTTGGTAAAACTCATTTACTTTTTGCAATTCAAAACGAAGTAAAGAAGAATTACCCAGATTATAACATTGTATACATAAGCTCTGAAAAATTTACAAACGAGATTATTAACGCAATTAAAACTGGTACCACCGAAGAGTTTAGAAATAACTACCGTAGTGCCGATGTTTTACTTGTTGATGATGTTCAATTTATCGGTGGAAAAGCTTCTGTTCAAGAGGAATTTTTCAACACCTTCAACACCCTAACTCTTGCTAAAAAGCAAATTGTACTTGTTTCTGATAGACCTCCACGTGAAATTCAGTTACTTGATGATAGACTTCGCAGTCGTTTTGAGGGTGGCTTACTAGCTGATGTACAAACTCCTGATTATGAGCTTAGAATGGCAATTATTCGCACTAGAGCTGAGTCACTTAATGTAACAATTTCAGATGATGTTATGCAGTTTATTGCAAACAGACTTAAAAATAACATCCGCCAACTTGAAGGTGCAATCAAAAAGATATTAGCATATTACCTATTAACAGGAACACAACCAAGTCTTGCTATTGCTCAAAGTGCAATAAAAGATGTTTTAAATGAAAACGAACCTCTTCCAATTACAATCGACAGAATTATTACTGAAGTTAGCAGATATTACAACATACCTGTTGATGATATAAAAGGCAAAAAACGTACCGCTGATATTACAAATGCAAGACAAATCTCAATGTATATAATCCGTGAAGTAACACAAATGTCACTTCCAGAGATAGGTAAAGAATTTAACGGACGTGACCACTCTACTGTTCATCATTCTATCAATAAAATTGAGGATGATATGCGTAACAATTCTGGATTTAAGAGTGTTATTAGCGATCTAATTAAAAACGTTCGTGAAAAATAGTTTATAATTTTAAAGATAGAAATTATAGCTTTTTATAATTTCGGAAAGATGTGGTAAAATATGAAATTTTCTTGTAATAAAAACGACCTTTGCGAAGCTATTTCAGCAGCTACCCATGCTGTTGCTAAAAAGTCCTCTTTTCCTGCTTTAGAAGGTCTACTTATTAACGCTAGGAATAATTATATAAAAATTACAGGCTTTGATTTAGCACTCGGTATCGAGTGCAACGTTGAGGCCTCTATTACTGATGAAGGCTCTATTGTTGTTGATTGCAGAATTTTTAGCGATATTGTAAGAAAAGCTCCATCTGATATAATCACCTTTTTAGTTACTGAAAATAATATGATTAATATCATCTGTGGACTTTCTGAATTTAACATTATGGGAATTGATGCATCAGAATTTCCAGAGCTATTCAAAGTTAATTCAAGTACCGCAATTAGCATTAAACAACCAATTTTAAAGAGTATGATAAGGCAAACTAAGTTTGCTATTTCTACTAAAGATTCAAAACCTGCGCATACTGGTATTTTATTTGATATTGACCATAATATTTTAAAACTCGTTGCTGTTGACGGTTATAAACTTGCACTTAGAAAAGAAGTTTTAGATAACAGCTATGAAAACACTTCTTTTATAATTCCCGGTACTACGATAACAAATATACTAGATTTGCTTTCAGATGATGATGTTGATGTTATTATCCGCCCATCAAACAGGCATATTATTTTTGAAATTGAAAATATAACCTTAGTATCTCGCCTTATTGAAGGTGAATTTATTAACTATACTAACGTTATTCCTACCGATTGCAAGGTTTCTTGCATTGTTGATACAAAGCAGTTTATAGACTGTATCGAGAGAGCCTCACTTCTTATTAACGAAAGCTTAAAAGGTCCTATAAGATGTGTATTTGACTATGATATTATAAAAGTATCTACCAAAACACAGATTGGTAATATGTATGATGAAATGCACTCGGTAATTAACGGACCTACGATTGAATTTGGTTTTAACAATAGATATATGCTTGATGCTTTAAAAGCTTGTGAGCTATCTTTAATTAAAATAGAAATGACATCTCCCCTATCTCCTATTATTTTAAAGCCTGAATCGGGAGATAATTTCCTAATGCTTGTCCTTCCGATTAAACTTAAGGAAGAAAACTAATTATGATTGCAAAAACTTTATCTGCTTTTTCATACCGAAATTTAGAAAATATAAACCTTGATTTCAGTGATAAAGTTAATATTATCTGCGGTGAAAACGCACAGGGTAAAACTAATTTATTAGAGGCAATTTGGTATTTTTCTGCCGGGAAAAGCTTTCGTGCATCAAAAGAGCGAGAAGTAATTATGCATGGTGCAAATTGTGCTAAAATTTCACTTGACTTTTTAAATGGTGATAGAGTAAACAACCTATCAATTTCAATTAAAGACAAAGGTAAAAAATGTATTACTTTAAATTCTGTTCCAATAAAAAAGACTATTGATGTTTTAGGGAATTTTACTGGTGTGTTATTTTCTCCTGACCATTTGGTTTTAATAAAAGAAGGCGCTTTATCTCGAAGAAAGTTTCTTGATTTTGGCATAAGTCAAATAACTCCTAAGTATTCAATGATTTTAGCTAGATATAATAAAATACTAGCACAGCGAAATGCCGCTTTAAAGCAATCCTACTACAACAAAAGTTATAGAGATACCTTAGATGTTTGGGACTACAAATTAGCTACCTATGCAGCTTACATTGTTTATAAACGAGTAAACTACATTAAAAAACTTGATGTATTTGCTAAAAAAAATCATTTTGAAATTTCTCAAAACAAAGAGGAATTATCTTTATCATATCTCTGGAATGGCAACTTTATTCCAAACTCGCAAGAAGAGATATATAATTTTTATATGAGTAAATTCAAAGAGCAACGTAGCAATGAAATAAGAGAAGGAAACACCTTATTTGGTCCGCATAGAGATGATTTAAATGTTATGATTAATGATTTTTCCGCAAGATACTTTGCCTCACAAGGGCAACAACGTTCCTGCGTGTTATCTTTAAAAATAGCAGAGGCTGAAATGATAAATGAAGAGTATGGAGAATATCCAGTTTTGCTTTTTGATGATGTATTAAGCGAACTTGACGATATAAGACAAGATTTTATCCTATCTAAGATAGATAAAAAGCAGGTTATAATCACCTGTTGTTTAGCAGATAAATTTGCCACTTTAACCGACGCTAAAATCTTTAACATTAAAAATGGAGGGCTTATTTAAAATTATGTATCTTCATATTGGTTCTGATTATCTTATAAACAGTAAAAACATCGTTGGTATTTTTGACATAGAAAGCTCTACTACTGTGAGAACAACAAGAGATTTTTTAGCTAGGGCTGAGCTTGATGGCAGAGTTATAACAATTGGTATTGATTTACCAAAAAGTTTTATTATCTCAAATGATGATAAAATTTACATCACACATATTGCACCTACAACTCTTAAAAAAAGAGTATTTAATATTACAAAGTGATATATTCACTTTATTGAGAGGAATGTTTATTTAATGTCTGATAATTTTGAAAACGCAAATGTAGTTACTCAAGAATATGACTCATCACAAATACAGGTTCTTGAGGGTCTTGAGGCGGTACGTAAGCGTCCCGGTATGTATATCGGTTCTACGTCGTCAACTGGTCTTCATCATCTTGTTTATGAGATTGTTGATAATGCTATTGATGAAGCTTTAGCTGGTCATTGTGAAAATATCTATGTTGATATTTTACCGGATGATATAATTGTTGTAACCGATGATGGTCGTGGTATTCCTGTTGGTATTCAGCCAAAAATGGGTATTTCTGCTGTTGAGGTTGTTTTTACTGTACTTCATGCAGGCGGTAAATTCGGAGGCTCCGGCTACAAAGTATCAGGTGGTTTGCACGGTGTTGGTGCATCAGTTGTAAATGCTCTATCTGAGTATCTTGAGGTTGAAGTATCTGACGGCGAACATATTTACTTTCAAAAATATGAGCGTGGAAAAGCCTGTGGTACTCTTAAAATAATCGGAGATACTGATAAAAAAGGTACAAAAGTTACCTTTAAACCAGATCCACAAATATTTGAAGAAACTGTATATGATTACGATAATCTACTTACAAGACTTCGTGAACAAGCTTTTTTAAATGCCGGTATACATATAGTATTGGTTGATAAAAGAGAAGTTGAGCCTATCATTTCTGATTTAAAATATGATGGTGGTATTAGAAGTTTTGTTGAGCATATCAATAAGAAAAAATCTGTAAATACTATAACTCCAGTAATGTTTTTTTCAAAGAAAAGCGGTACTTCATATGCAGAAGTTGCAATGCAATATAACGAGAGTTACAATGATATAATTTTATCTTTTGCAAACAATATCCATACCATTGATGGTGGTACTCATGAAAATGGCTTTAAAATGTCACTTGCTAAAGTGCTAAATAGCTATGCAAGAAAGCATAATATTATAAAAGAAGCGGATAAAAACCTATCTAGTGATGATGTTCGTGAAGGACTTACAGCTATTGTATCGGTAAAGCTTGAAAATGCACAGTTTGAAGGTCAAACTAAAGGAAAACTTGGAAACTCTGATATGAGTGTTTTAGTAAACGAGCTTATAACTGAAAAACTAACTGATTTTCTTGAAGAAAACCCTGCTGAGGCTAGAAATATTCTTGATAAATCTGTAACCGCAGCACGTGCTAGAGAAGCTGCTAGAAAAGCAAGAGAGCTTACCCGCAGAAAATCTGTACTTGAAGGGTCATCACTTCCAGGTAAACTTGCCGATTGTCAAGACAGAGATAATATAAACACTGAAATTTATATCGTCGAAGGTGATTCAGCTGGTGGTAGTGCAAAGCAAGGTAGAGATAGAAAATTCCAGGCAATTCTTCCACTTTGGGGTAAAATGCTAAACGTTGAGAAATCACGTGTAGATAAAGTATATGGTAACGAGAAACTACTTCCTGTAATTACAGCATTAGGTGCCGGAATTGGTGAAGAGTTTAACATAGAAAAACTAAGATACGGAAAAATCATAATAATGGCGGATGCCGACGTTGATGGTGCTCATATCCGTACTCTTCTTCTTACATTTTTCTTTAGATTTATGCGTCCTTTAGTTGAACAAGAAAAAATTTATTTAGCACAACCTCCACTCTTTAAAGTTGCTAAAGGAAAACAAATCCGATACGCATACACCGAAGAGCAACAAGTCGAATTTGTAGCTGAACTTGGTAAAGATTGTACTGTTTCACGTTATAAAGGTCTTGGTGAAATGAATCCTGAACAATTATGGGAAACAACAATGAATCCTGAAAATCGTATAATTCTAAAAGTAACCCTTGACGACGTAATGAAAGCAGATGAAATTTTCACTATTTTAATGGGCGACAAAGTAGAACCTAGACGAGAATTTATTGAGAAAAACGCAAAATACGTTAAAAATCTTGATATATAAATCAAACTATAATATACTGCTCAATTAAAAAAGTTTTAAAAGTTAGAAAGGATTTGTTTTAAAAATGAATTTTGATAATCAAACAATTATAGATACTGAAATTTCATCTGAGATGAAAAAATCTTATATAGATTATGCTATGTCAGTTATCGTAGGTCGTGCTCTTCCTGATGTACGTGACGGGTTAAAGCCTGTTCATAGACGTATTTTATATACTATGTACGAGGATAATTTAACACCTGAAAGACCATACAGAAAATCTGCTACTACTGTCGGTGACGTTTTAGGACGGTATCACCCACACGGAGATATGTCTGTATATGATGCACTAGTTCGTATGGCGCAGGACTTCTCGCTTAGATACCCTCTAGTTGATGGTCAAGGTAACTTTGGCTCAGTTGATGGTGATGGTGCCGCTGCTTATCGTTATACAGAGGCTAGAATGACAAAGCTTTCAACAGAAATGCTTACAGATATTGAAAAAGATACTGTTAAATTTGATTTAAACTATGATGAAAAACACGAAGAGCCAAGTGTTCTTCCCTCTCGTTTTCCAAACTTACTAGTAAATGGCTCAACAGGTATTGCTGTTGGTATGGCTACTAGTATTCCTCCTCATAATTTAGCAGAAGTAATAGACGCAATTGACCTTATTATAGACAATCCAGAGGCTTCATTAGCTGATATTATGGAATGTATTAAAGGTCCTGACTTCCCTACTGGTGGTACTATTATGGGTTATTCGGGAATTCGTGCTGCGTATGCAACAGGACGTGGAAGAATTGCTGTTCGTGCAAAGGCTGAAATAGTTGAAATGCACAACGACCGATACAAAATTGTTATAACAGAAATACCGTATATGGTAAACAAAGCAAGACTTATAGAAAATATTGCAGAGCTTGTAAAAGACAAAAGAGTTGATGGAATAAGCGCGTTACGTGACGAAAGTGATAGAAATGGTATGTCTATTATTATTGAGCTTAAACGTGATGCAAATGCACAGGTTGTTTTAAACACCCTTTACAAATACACGCAACTTCAAGATACATTCTCTGTTATAATGCTAGCTATTGTAAATCAGCAACCACAAATTCTAACACTTAGAGAGATGCTAGATCATTATATTTCATTCCAAAAAGAAATAATAATTCGCAGAACGAAATTTGATTTAGAAAAAGCAAAACAACGTGCTCACATCGTTGAAGGTCTTAAAATCGCAATTGATCATATTGATGAAGTCATTGCAATTATCCGTAGTTGTAAAACAGAGCCTGAGGCTAAAGATGCTTTAATCGCTCGTTTTGATTTTTCAGATTTACAAGCTCAAAGCATTGTTAATATGCGTCTTGGTCGTTTAACAGGTTTAGAGCGTGCAAAACTTGAGGCTGAATATAATGAGCTTATGGCTAAAATTGAAGATTTCACTGATATTATCGCAAGAGATGAACGTGTACTTGAAATATTTAAAACTGAAATAACAGCTATTCGTGATAAATATTCAGATCCTAGACGTACTGATATTGCTATGGTAGACAACGAAATAGACATAGAAGATCTTATTGAAGAGGAAATGTGTGTTTACACCCTTACTCATTATGGATATATTAAACGTCTTCCTTGCACAACGTACAAAACTCAAAAACGTGGTGGTCGTGGTATTACAGCAATGACAACACGTGAAGAGGATTTTGTTGAGGAATTATTTATAGGCTCAACGCATGACTTTATTTTATTCTTTACTAATAAAGGTAGAGTGTATAAGATTAAAGGTTATGAAATAGCTGAATCTGGCAGAACTGCAAAAGGAACAAATGTAATTAATCTTTTACCAATTGAATCGGACGAAAAGATTTCTGCAATGATTCCAGTACGTGAGTTTGATGAAAACTCATACTTATTCTTTGGTACAAAAAATGGTGTTGTTAAAAAGACATCACTTATTGAATATAATTCTGCACGTCGTGGCGGACTTAATGCTATCGTTTTGGATGATGATGATGAGCTTGTTCGTGTAAAACTTACAAATGGTACTTCAGACATTATCTTAGGTACACACGATGGTATTGCAATTAAATTTAATGAAACTGATGTTCGTGCGCAGGGCCGTACTACACGTGGCGTTAGAGGAATTAGACTTAATGAAGGCGACTATGTAATTGGTGTTGCCAAAGCAGATACAGATACTACCCTTCTTACTGTAACCGAAAATGGATTTGGCAAGAGAACTAATGTATCTGAGTATCGTATCCAAACACGTGGCGGTAAAGGTATTCTTAACTATAACATTTCCGAAAAAACTGGCAATGTTGTTGGTATGAAAGTCGTAACTGACGATGATGACATTATGATTATTTCATCTGACGGAGTTATCATTCGTATTAAAGCCTGCGATATTTCTGTAATCGGAAGAAACACTTCTGGTGTTAAAATAATGCGTCTATCCCCTGATATTAAGCTTGTAACAATTGCAAAAACCGCACGTGATGAAGAGGACGATGAAGAAGAGATATCGGAAGATAATATAGCAGTAGAAGTTTCATCGGAGGAAGAAATCGATGGATAATTATGAACAAGTAGAAGTTACATCAATACCGTCAAACGAAGGTCCTACTGTTATTAATCGCACAATAAAGCAGACAGTAAAAACAGGCATTTCTTTTGGCTCAGTTCTTGCAATGATAATATCCTATCATTCTTTAGCATCGATACCTTGGGCAATTATCCACGGGCTTTTAGGTTGGATTTATGTAATTTACTTTTTAATATTTAAATAAGGAGATTTTAATGAAAAAAATTGGTTTTGACAACGAAATGTATATTGAAAAACAAACTGAGCAGATACTTAAAAGAATCTCCCAATTTGATAATAAGTTATATTTAGAATTTGGCGGTAAACTTTTTGATGATTTTCACGCATCAAGAGTATTACCAGGTTTTGGCAACAACAGTAAAATTATGATACTTCAAAAGCTAGCTAGCAAAGCAGAAATTATCTTTGCAATCAGTGCTATTGATATTGAAAACAACAAAGTTCGTGCAGACAGCGGTCTTACCTATGATATGGACGTTATGCGACTTATCGACGAAATTCGTAAAATTGGTCTTTATGTTAGCAGTGTTGTTATTACTCAGTTTGCCTCACAAAGTTCAGCTCTTGAGTTTAAAAACAAGCTAACTTTACGTGGTGAAAAGGTTTATATCCATAGAATTATCGAGGGATATCCATCTAACGTTGATAAAATTGTTAGTAATGAAGGGTATGGCTCAAATGACTTTATAGAAACTACAAGACCTCTTGTTGTGGTTACAGCACCAGGTCCTGGTAGTGGTAAAATGGCAACCTGCTTATCTCAACTTTACCACGAGTTTAATCACGGAGTTAAGGCTGGATATGCTAAATATGAAACCTTTCCAATTTGGAATTTACCGCTTAAACACCCTGTAAACTTAGCGTATGAAGCTGCTACTGCTGATCTTAAAGATGTTAATATGATTGACCCTTTTCATCTTGACGCATACAATCAAAAAGCTGTAAACTATAATCGTGATATAGATATTTTCCCTGTTGTAAAGACTATGCTAACAAAAATAACTGGCGATGAAAATGTTTATAAATCCCCTACCGATATGGGCGTAAATATGGCTGGTTACTGCATAATTGATGACGAGGCTACTCAAAAAGCCGCTTGTGATGAGATAATAAGACGCTACTATAAAGTAATGTGTGATTATAAACAAGGCAAAGCTACCACAGATACCATTCAAAAAATAGAGCTTATTTTAAATCAAATAAATCTAAAGCCGGACTCTAGATTAGTTGTTAAACCTGCACTTTTAAAATCAGAAGCTTCAGGAACAGTAGCTATTGCACTAGAGTTACAAACAGGTGAAATTATTACAGGTAAAACGTCAAATTTACTATCAGCTTCTTCCGCTTTAATCTTAAATGCGATTAAAAAGCTTTCTAATATAGACGATGAAATGCTTTTATTATCACCAATTGTAATTGAGCCAATTATTAAATTAAAACAAACTTTAAAATCAAAAAATACAGCACTAAATCTTGAAGAAACGTTAATTTCTCTAAGTATTTGTGCTGCTACAAACCCTATTATAAAGCAAATAATTGATAATTTAGGAAAGCTAAAAGACTGCGAAGCCCACTCATCAAATATTTTAGGACCTAACGATACTATAATGATTAGAAAGCTTGGCATAAATCTTACTTGTGAGCCTGAATTTTCCTCAAAAGACTTGTATGAGGGCGACTAGTTAAATCAAAATACAATGCACCTTAATTTATGTATCTACCTCACAGTTCTAGTTTTAACTCTAACTTTATGAGATAAGCATTAAAAAAAGGTGCATTTTTCTTTTAAATATCTTCTTTAATCGGCAGAGATTTTATTCTTTCTGGAAATGTTTTCATCATAAATTTATGATGATTATTCATCTGCTGATAGAATTCTTTTTTTGTTATAAACGTATTGTCATTAGTTTTACTATTTTTCATATTGAAATTGATTATCATCATAATCATATCTATCATTTCAGGTGTAATTCCCTTGCCCTCGTTGCCCTCTAGCATTGTTCTAATAAGTGTTAAAATTTCACTGTTCATTTCTTTATCTTCCCCTTTTTTAAATTTACTAATATTTTATTTTATGATTGGATTTTAAATAATATGTATAAAACTATACGAGAATTTCACAAAGACGAATTTAGCTTTAAACACTCAAAATTTATTTGTTACAGCTGTCCCGTTAAAACTAATGAGGATATAACTAACTTTATCAATAAAATAAAATCTGAAAACAAAAAAGCTACTCATAATTGTTATGCTTATCGTTTAAAAGAAAATAATATTACAAAATGTTCAGATGATAAAGAGCCTAGTGGAACTGCTGGAGTACCGATATTAAATATTATTAAAAGCAAAGAATTATTTGACGTTTGCATTGTTATTACAAGATATTTTGGAGGAATTTTGCTTGGCACCGGCGGTCTTGTGCATTGTTATAGCGAGGGCGCTGATTTAGCAACTAAGAGCGGTAATATAATTACAATGAAACTATGCGTTTTTTGCAAAATTTCATGCGAATATAATATTTTGGATAAAATAACCTCAATTATTCATAAAACTACTGCAAAAATTACAAATATCGAATACGGTATTGAAAATACAAACACTGTTTCATCAGAAAATAATGTTCTTTCTGAAAAGGAGAATTTTCTAGAAAATATAACTTCAACAGAAAACGTTGTTATCCAAGAAAATGATAGTTGCCAAGAAACCGAATGTTTCCTAGAAACTGAAAATTTCCTAGAAACTGAAAGTTTCTTGAACACTGAATTTGACCTTAAAAATGAAATATTATTTACTATTGAAAAAACTAAATTTGAAAAATTAAATACTGATATTTGTGAAATTACTTCCGGAAAAAATAAAATTGAAATTATAAAAACCGACTATTTTGAAATATAATAAATTATATTGCTTTTGATGTTCACTTTACACTCTAAATTTGTTTATTTACATTGACGATTTAGGTTTTTTATGATAAAATTAAAAGTAATAATGCTCAAAAATGTTATTACTTATTTTTTGGCTATTTGAAAGGACAAATTACAATGATTAAAGCAAACATTTATCGTACCCATTCCTGCAACGAGCTTAGTCGTGAAAACATTAATACAAAAGCTAGAATAGCTGGCTTTGTTGAAAATATTAGAGATCACGGAGGCATTACTTTTATTGATGTTCGTGATGAAAACGGAGTTACTCAAGTAGTGCTACGTGATAGTGATATGCTAAACGGACTTAACCGTGAGTGTAGCGTTTCAGTTTTCGGTGAAGTTGTACTTCGTGATGCTGAAACTGTTAACAATAAAATAAAAACAGGTGAAGTTGAGATAGTAGCTGAGAGTATTGATATCCTTGGCAAAGTGCTTCATCCATTGCCATTTGAAATATCTGATAGTGCAGAAGTGCGTGAAGATGTTCGTTTAAAATACAGATATCTTGACCTTAGAAACAAAAAAAATCACAATAATATTCTTCTTCGCAGTAAAATAATTTCGTTTCTTCGCCATAAAATGGAAGATAACGGATTTTTAGAAATACAAACTCCTATCCTAACAGCATCATCACCAGAGGGCGCTCGTGATTTCTTAGTACCTAGCAGAAAATTCAAAGGTAAATTTTACGCACTACCTCAAGCACCGCAACAATTTAAGCAGTTACTTATGGTTTCAGGTTTTGATAAATACTTCCAAATAGCACCTTGTTTTCGTGATGAAGATGCTAGAGCGGACCGTTCGCCAGGAGAATTCTATCAACTTGATTTTGAAATGGCCTTTGCAACACAAGACGATGTTTTTGCAGTTGCAGAAGATGTTTTATACGATACCTTCAAAAACTTCTCTGATTTTGATATAACCCCTGCTCCATTTGAGCGGATAACCTATAAAGAATCAATGCTAAAATATGGTACAGACAAGCCTGATCTTCGCAATCCACTCGAGATTATTGATGTATCTGATATTTTTACAAACTGTACTTTTGCTCCTTTTAAGGGAAAAATTGTACGTGCTATAAATCTTCCAAGCTCTTCTAGTAACCCAAAAAGTTTCTATGAAAATATGCTAAAGTATGCAGAAGAAATTGGTATGAAGGGTCTTGGATACATAAAAGTAAACGAAGATATGACCTATAACGGACCTATTGACAAGTTTATGCCAGAAGAGCAAAAAAAGGAAATTGCAAAACGTGCTAATTTAAAACCAACAGACGTTTTATTCTTCATTTCAGACAAACCAAACGTTGTTTCGGACCTTGCCGGTAAAATTCGTACTGCCCTTGCTGAAAGAATGGATTTAATTGCTAAAAACTGCTTTAAGTTCTGCTTTATCTATGACTTCCCTATGTATGAAATTGATGAAGTTACTGGTAAAACTATCTTTACACATAACCCATTTTCTATGCCACAAGGTGGTCTTGAAGCTTTAAACACTAAAGACCCACTCGATATATTAGCTTATCAATATGATATCGTTGTAAATGGAATTGAGCTATCTTCAGGCGCTGTTCGTAACCACGACACAGAAACAATGAAAAAAGCTTTTGAAATTGCTGGCTATACCGAAGATGAATTAAAAGCAAAATTTACCGCTTTATATACTGCATTTGGTTTTGGCGCTCCTCCTCATGCTGGAATGGCACCTGGAATTGACAGAATGGTAATGTTATTATCTGGTGAGAAAAGCATCCGTGAAGTCATTGCTTTCCCTATGAACGCAAGTGCTGAAGATGTATTATTATCTGCACCAAACGAAGTTTCTGAAATGCAATTAAGAGAAGTTCATATTAAAGTTAGACAGTAGGTTTTACTTATGGAAATTCACCCAAAAGATATTGTAATTATGAAAAAACCACATCCTTGTGGCTGCGTTGAGTTTGAAGTTTTAAGGGTTGGTGTTGATTTTAAGCTTAAATGTACTAAATGCAACAGAGAAATTTATGCTCCCAGAATCAAAATTTTAAAATATATAAAATCTATAAAAACACTATAAAGGAATGATATTATGGAAATCACAAAAGATGAAGTATTAAAACTTGCAAACCTTGCAAAGCTTTCATTTAACGATAATGAAATAGAAAACATTACAAAAGATATGCAAAGCATTATTTCTTTTGCTGATACTATAAATAAATCTAGTACAAGCGAAGAATATGAAGATAAATATTCATTAAATAATGTGCAAAGAGAAGATGTTGTTGTTCCCTCTTACAGTAGCGAAGAAATTCTATCTAATGCGGCAATGGTCGATGATGGACATTTCTTTATACCTAAAAGAAATAACGGCAGTTTATAACTACTTAAAAAGGGAGATTTTTTAATGAAAAGTAAAATTAAATGGTATTATGTATAAATTTATTAAATCTCAACAAGATTTAGTAGCAATGCT
>JAVVYT010000019.1:0-14927 GCA_036650995.1 Clostridia bacterium
GAGATATTCTAGGTAGTGACACTAATTATTTTTCAACAGATCCATTTCACGAAGGCGGAACAAGTGGCTCTCTTACAAATGAAACAGTAGCTACTAATATTTTAAAAGCACTCAAAAAAGAGGGTGACGACAACATATGGGTAGTGCAGTCTTGGGGTGAAAATCCAACCAGCGGATTACTAGATGCTGCTGCTAAATTTAATGATGGCGCTTCAAAAGATAGCGTAATTATTTTAGATTTATATGCAGAAAAAAATCCTCACTATAAAGATTTTAGAGGAAAAGAATTTCAAAACACGCCTTGGATTTATTGTATGCTTGATAATTTTGGCGGACGAATTGGCTTACACGGAAACATTGATAATATAAATAATGATCTGCCAGATGCCATAAATACCGCTAACTTCTTAAAAGGAGTTGGCATCACCCCTGAAGGCTCCGACACAAACGCACTCCTTACAGAATTTTTATTTGATATAATTTGGAGTGAAAATGATAAAACCACAGAAATAAATCTTTATGACTATCTTGAAAACTATCTATATTCAAGGTATGGTATAAAAAGCAATAATGCGTTTTTATGTTATAAAATATTAATTGATACTGTCTTTAAAACTGAATTTAATAATATTGGCGAGGGGGCTCCTGAAAGTATTATAAATGCTATTCCTGATTTTGAGATAGAAAAAGTTTCATTTTGGGGAAACTCAAAAATCGGTTACGACAAAGAAGAGCTTAAAAAAGCCTATGATTTTTTAATAAAAGACTACGACGATTTAAAAGATAGCGACTATTATTTATTTGATATTGTAGATATAAAAAAACAAATTTTAGCTAACACTGCAATAGACTTACACGAAAAGCTATCTTTAGCATATAAAAATCACGACTTAGAAACATTTAAAACTACAAGTGATGAATTTTTAAAGCTTATTTTAGAAATAGACTCGCTTTTATCTACAAGACCAGAATTTAAAACCGAAAACTTCATTAATATGGCTAAAAATATTTCCTCTAAATACGATGAGCTTACTAAAAGAGAATTTATATTAAATGCTCGCAAATTAATATCTACTTGGGGAGATAGAATAAATGCTGAAAAAGGCTGTCTTAGAGATTATTCTAACCGTCAATGGAGTGGAATTACTAAAGAGCTTTACTATAAAAGATGGGAAGTTTTTATTAAAAATCGTTTATTAGAGCTTGAAAATAAACCACCTTTAGAAGAGGATTATTTTAAGATAGAAAACGAATGGGCAAATAATATTTAAAATTTAAAAAGAGTACGGTTTTTAAATCCGTACTCTTTTTTAGCTAATTTCTCTATTAGAATAAGTCTGCTAACTTTTCAATCTTACTGATTATTTTATCCTTATTAAGACAACCGCTACCACAGCTAGGTTTTTGACTACATCCACAGCTAGATTTTCTAGCACAACCACAACTTGGAATTTCTACGCCTCCACAGCTAGGTTTTCCAGAGCATCCGCAACTTGGAATTTCAAAACCTCCACAGCTAGGTTTTTCTGAGCATCCACAGCCAGCTGTCATAAAGCAACCATTAGATTGTACTGTACACACTTGATTACATCTATTTCTGCAACCACAGCCACAGCCACATCCACATCCACAGCCACAGCCACGACCGCAGTTATTACACTCGTCATAGCAACCGTGGTTTGGGGATAAATCAACTATATTCATATGGACAATATCTCTATCACAGCAAACTTCTTTTTTAGGACAAAGACAATCTTTAATTTTACATAAGCAATTTTTCATATTAGTTCTCCCTTAAAAATTTAAAATAATACTAAATTATAGTATCAATATAATATATGAATTTAAGGGCAATTTTGTTCTCAAATAAAGATTGACAAAAGCTATAAAATCGCTATAATTATAGGTGATTAAATTTTAAAATAAAAAAAGGAGCTATTAATATGAGAGATGAAACAAAATGCCTACACTCAGGTTACACGCCTAAAAACAGTGAACCTCGAGTAATACCTATTTATCAAAGCACAACCTATGTTTTTGATTCAACAAAAGATGTCGGAGATGTTTTTGATGAACCTACAAAGGCGCTTATTTATTCAAGATTTGCAAATCCTACTGTAATGGCAGTAGAAGAAAAAATTGCAGCACTTGAGGGCGGTGTGGCAGCAATGTGCACTTCATCAGGTCAAGCAGCTTCTTTAATGTCGATACTAAACTTATGTAATGCCGGCGATAGTTTTATAAGCTCCACTCAAATTTATGGTGGAACTGTAAACTTATTTGCGGTTACTCTTCAAAAACTAGGTATTGAATGTATCTTTGTTGATGCTAATGCTAGCGATGAAGAGATTTTAGCTGCCTTTAAAGATAATACTAAAGCAGTCTTTGGTGAAACAATTGCAAATCCAGCTCTTAGCGTATTTGATATAGAAAAATTTGCTAAAATTGCACATTCAAAAAAAGTACCTTTAATCGTAGACAACACATTTGCTACACCTATTTTATGTAAACCTTTCGAGTTTGGTGCTGATATTATCATTCACTCCACCTCAAAATATATGGACGGTCACGCAGTTCAGGTAGGCGGTGTTATTGTAGACAGTGGTAACTTTGACTGGACATCTGGTAAATTCCCTGATTTTACTGAGCCTGATGAATCATATCACGGAATATCATACGTAGAAACTTATGGCAAGGCAGCATTTATTATAAAAGCTAGAATGCAACTAATGCGTGATTTTGGCGCTTATCCATCTGCAAACTCTGCTTTTTTACTTAACTTAGGTCTTGAAACTCTTGCTATTAGAATGCAAAGATACTGTGAAAATGCTACTAAAGTCGCTAAGTATTTTGAGCAGTCAGATAAAATATTAAAAGTGAGCTACCCAGGTCTTGAAAATGATACTTATTATCCACTCGCTCAGAAATATCTAAAAGGTGCTAGTGGTGTTGTATCTATTATCATTCGTGGTGGTAAGGAAAATGCTATTAAATTTATGGACGGACTTTCTCTTGCATCTAATGAAGTTCATGTTGCTGATATCCGCACCTGTGTTTTGCACCCCGCTAGTGAAACACATCGTCAGCTTACAGATGCTCAGCTAGAGGCTTGTGGAATTAATCCTGGTATGATAAGATTTTCAGTAGGTCTTGAAAATGTTCAGGATATTATCGATGATATTGAGCAAAGTTTATCTAAAATATAATTTTTAACAATATACAAAATTCTTAATTTCAAAAATAAATTTATAAAAACAAAATAAAAAACAACTTCGAAAAATCATATTAAATATCGAAGTTGTTTTTATTATTTTATCTGTTTGTATACTCTGTTTGCTTTAATCGAGTTATTTTAAACTTTATTTTTAAAAAAGAAACTTAGTCAACGTAGTTATCAAAATATCCTTGAATTAAGATAATTGGTGTACCTTTATCGCCACTACCTGATGTAAGGTCACAAAGTGAGCCGATTAAGTCGGTTAAACGACGAGGAGTTGTGCCTTGAGATGCCATACTACCAACAAGGTCGTCTTTCTTTTTTGAGATACTTTCAGAAATTGCGTCTTTAAGAGCATCGCCACTCAAATCAGCAAAATCATTATCTGCTAAATATTTAAGTTTAAGCTCGTTAGGTGTTCCCTCTAAACCGTCAGTATAACCTGGTGATACAACAGGGTCAGCAAGCTCCCAAATTTTTCCAACAGGATCTTTAAAAGCACCGTCACCATATACTAATACTTCGATGTTTTTACCGGTTTTATTTTTAAGCTCTTCACTTACTGAAACTGCAAATTCTTTACAATCTTTTGGAAATAGTTTGATAGTGTTTTCAGTTGCTTTATTTGAGCCTAAAAGTCCATAGTTTGGATTAAATCCGCTACCATTAACTGAAGAAGTAAGGATATCGTCAAGTCCTAATATAACATTTCCGCCTGCGGCTTTTAGAAGTCTTTTAGATCTAGCTCTTGTATGGATATCACAGCAAAGAACATTTTTAGTATAATCTAGAATGGAAACAGCATTATTAGCAAAAACAACTTCAACCTCTGCTCCCTCTTCTTTAATAAGTGAGCTGTAATATTCGATATAGTCAACGCCTGTAAATGTGTGCTTTTTGAAACCGAAAAGCTCACGATAGCGACTTTCTGATAGTACATCACTCCAAGGATTTACGCCTTTTGCATCTAACTCATCTACATCAATAAGGTGATTTCCAACTTCATCTGATGGATAGCTTAGCATTAAGTAAACTTTTTTAACACCACGTGCAATACCACGAAGACAAACTGCAAATCTGTTTCTACTTAAAATTGGGAAAATTACACCTATTTCATCTGATTTAAATTTATCCTTAATATCAGTAGCAATTGCATCGCAACTAGCATAATTACCTTGACAACGAGCTAAAACTGATTCTGTAACACCTACTACATCACGGTCATTTAATGAAAAATTAGCTGATGCCGCTGCATCTATAACGCTATTAACTACAATGCTTTTCATATCATCACCCTCACGAATAATAGGGCAACGAATTCCTCTTGAAACTGTACCGATTAGTCTTGACATAAAAATTTCTCCTTTTATTTTAAAAATTACTTGTATTTTCTTCTCTTATATAATACAATAAAACATATCATAAGTAAAATTATTATTAATTATAAATATTATAAGGAGGACTTATGGAAACAAATATAGAATTATACAAGATATTTTCAAGTGTTGTAAACAATAAATCCTTTTCAAAAGCCGGTAGTGAGCTGTTTGTATCTCAGTCTGCAATAAGTCAGGCAATAGCAAATCTCGAAAGACGACTTAAAACTACTCTTTTTACAAGAACTGTTAAAGGTGCAATGCTAACTTCTGAGGGAGAGGTGCTTTACGAATACGTAAAATCTGCACTAGTAACGCTAGAAGCCGGAGAGCAAAAGCTACGTAATATGAAATCGCTTGAATTTGGTGAAGTTAAAATAGCGGCAGCCGATACCATCTCTAGATATTATCTACTTTACTATCTTGATTTATTCCATAAAGACAACCCTAAAATAAAAATAGAGGTTATAAACAGAACATCAAAACAGAGCATTGAGCTTTTAAAAGAACGTCTTGTCGATTTAGCTTTTGTAAATTTGCCTATTAAAGAGGAAGGGTTTACTACAATAGAATGTATGAAACTGCACGACGTATTTGTAGCTTCTAATAGATTTAAAGAGCTTTATAACAAAACTATAAATTTAAAAACGCTAACAAACTATCCTTTAATAATGCTTGAAAACGCCTCCAACTCAAGACAATATATAAATAAATTTTTTAGTAGACAAGGGCTTTTAGTAAAGCCCGAAATAGAGCTTGGCTCACACGATTTATTATTAGAGTTTGCCAAAATCGGACTTGGCATTTCCTGCGTTGTAAGAGAACTTTCAAAAGATTATCTAGATAGAAATGATGTCTTTGAAATAAAGCTAGACACAGCTCCAAAAAAACGTGCACTAGGTATGTGCTTTAATGATACCGGGTCTATTAGCACAGCCGCTATGACTTTTAAAAATTTAATTTGCAATAAGCTATAATTTTTATTGCTTTTTTTGAGCTAATAACCAGTCAAAAAGTTTTTCGTCTTTATAGGCATAATCCCATGCATTATGCTGAACATTCTTATAGATGGTTTTTTTAGCATTTCCACCGAGAGAATTTATTTTATTTACCATATCAATAGTACTATTAGGGTCAACTGCTTTATCCCTTGCCCCGTGAAATGCCCAAATAGGAATATCAACTAGTTTATCTGCCTTATCTAAATCACCATATCCACAAACAGGAACAACCGCTGCAAACCGCTCACCGCTTTCCTCTGCCCAATACCACGAGCCGATGCCACCTAAGCTATTGCCGGTAAGATAAATTTGATTTTTATTAACATTATAATGTTCTATTAAATAATCTAAAAATTTATTTAACTTATCTATTTGAAAACGCCATTCTTCGTTTTCGTTTATCTGTGGTGCAATTAAATAAAAAGGATATTTTTTGCCGTTTTTAGCAAATTTTGGAAGTGAGATATTAGCTACTGTATTTATATCAGTTCCTCTTTCACCCGAGCCGTGAAGATAAATCACTAATGGATAAGACGTGCCTTCCTTATAGTTTTTAGGCATAAATTCAAGATAATTAAACTCCGCTGTTTTACTAGTTAAAGTGTTGTCATTAGGTTTTGAAGAAGATTGTTTTTTTACGGCCGATGAGCTTTCGTGACTAGAGTCCGCCTTGCTAGAGGTTTCCTCTGTTGTGTTTTTTGGTACTTCTGATGATGGCACTTCTGAAGATATTTCTGATGAAACGTCTATTTGACTACTGCTTACATCATTTGTAACTTGACTTTCACTCTCTACATTATCTTCAGATTTTTGACAAGAAGTTAATAATAACATCATTGCCATTAAAACTAATATTATTTTTTTCATAACTCTCTCTTCTTTTCTATTATTTTATTTTTTAGTTTTTTATTTTATTTTATCCCAAAACTCTTCTTCACTTGTTTTTTCTTGTTTACGTGGATTGCCTTTACCGGACTCAATTCCACAAACCGACTTAAAATCGCAATTATCACAACCGCTTTTATCAAATAAATATGGGTTTAAAGTTACATTACCATTTAAAATACCATTTCCCATTTCTGTTATTAAAGACAAAATATGCTTTTCAAGGCTTAAAAATTGACTATCTGTTGCAAGTTTACTGCTAGATTTTTTCTTAGATAAATATATTCCGTCATCTTCAGTTTGCATAGCATTTAAAACCTCATCATTTTTAAGAATAAGACCTTTTATTTTTTCTTTTTTGCTATGCTCTTTTGAAATTTCAAAGTTATTATTATTGTTATTTCTAGCTACCTTTATAACATCAAGTTTTGCAGGAAAATAAATTGCCCCGGCAGGTTTTAAATTATCCCCTAAAACTTTTCTTCCATTTTCAATAATAGAAAAAAGATAAATAAATAGCTGAAGTTCTTGCCCGTTATTTATATCGGTGAATGAAAAATCTTTATTTCCTGTTTTATAATCAACAACTCTTATATACTGCTCGTTGTCTTTTTCGAAAACGTCTACTCTATCTACTTTTCCATTAATTGATATTTTTTTACCGGAGGCTAGCTCAATTTTAATTGGTGAAACTCCATCGTCCCCTATTTTAAGCTCTACCGCTTTAGTCTTAAATTTACTTTTAGAAAATTCGTCTGTAATATTAGTTATAACTTTAGCTACTGTTTTTGAAACACGATTGAAAATATATAAAAATCTCTCATTTGATTGCTCAGAGGACAAGTTTTCTTTTAAATAATCATCACACGCTTTACTACTAATTGCGTTTATTTCGTCTTCTGTCAAGTTTGAAATACTGCCTTTTAATTCAACCGCTTTATCTAAAGTTTGTTCTAATATGCTATGTACAAAAGTACCTATTTGAAGAAAATCAAAAGACATTACCTGTTGTGGTGATAGTTTTAAAACGTATTGACAGAAATATTTAAACTGACAAGTAAAATAAACACTAGCTTTAGTTGAGCTAATTTTAATATCATTTGGGTATAAATTAGAGATTTTGCTACTATCCTCTACCTTTTCGTCCTTTGTAAAATCAGGATTTACTAATATTTTATCAATATACTTCTCGCCGATTTTTTCACTAAAATAATCGTATAATATTTTAATAACAACATCTTCATCTATAAGATTATAGTTGCTCGCTAAAATTTCTATTGCCGATAGCTCACGATAAATTCTATCTGCAAAGGTTCGAGTTGAAAAATCAAGGAGTTTACAGTTTGGAAAAAGTAGTAAAACCGACTTTAAAAAATAAGACATATAACTTTCTTTATCTTGAGAAGATTTAGAATAGGATAAAAATATCTTATCTTTAGCCTGGCTAAAAGCTTTATAAGCGTAAAAACGTTCTACGAAAATTTGCTCTTCATATTCTTTAGAAAGTGCAATACCAAACGTTTCAAGCTGTTGTCTTTCGGAGTTTGTAATAATTTTATTATCGGGAACAATAGACGGAAAAACGCCATCACAAAGTCCTATTACAAAAACATATTTAGGTGTCATCGTTCTAATTCTATCAATATTACCGACCTGGACTTCATTCAAAGAAGTTGGAATTTTACCAACCGACACGTCTGATAGAATATACATAAACAGCTCTTTATAGCTTTTTATCGGTATCGTCTCGTTTTCAAAAGCTATTGACATATCATCTAAAACTTTTATTATAATATTTAAAATTTGCTTGTTTTCCTGTGCTAAAGCTAGCTCTGATTTTTCTAGATATACATTTGAAAGCTTTGCAATTTTTTCTGGTATTTCTTCTTTTATTAAAAAATTATAGATACTAATGCTTATTTCTTTTGCAGATTTACCCTTTATATCCTCACAAAATTCTTTTATGCTACTAGTCGCACAAACTTTAAGATTAGATAAAACCTCTAATTCTTTGATTGTATCTTCATCATTTATTGGTGCAAAACCGTTTGGATTTTTGGTAAAAGGCTCATCGCTTTTAAGCTCGCTAGGTTTTATATTCCACCTATTAATATAATTTTCTAAAATACAAATCTCATCATTTGTAAGGTTAGTAAGTCCACTTTTTTGGTATGCAATTAAATTTTCTGCATCAATTCCATAAACCGCCATATTAAGTAACGACATTAAGTAGATAACAATAGGTTTTGAAAGAATTTCACTTCGTCTATCGTAAAAATAAGGAATTTTATTTTTATCTAACATATAATCTAAAATGCCAAGAAATCCGGCAGTATCCCGCCCGACAATTACAATATCCCTATAATCAGCTTTATTTTCATAGATAAGCTTTGAAATTTCTTCCGCTACAAAACTAGCCTCGTCATATTCGTTTTTAGCTCCATAAACAACGATGTTTTCAGCTTTTTTAGGATATGGTATATCACTTCTAAAGATATTTTGTTCAAGGTATAAAAGCTCATCGTTTTGGTAAACTATATCTGTTAATACTTCGCTAGAAACTGAAACTTTTGATTTTTCAGCCGCATTTGAAAGCTTTGCATATGTAGATTTAACACTACTAAAAACGCCATACCCACCGTCTTTGTCTATGCTACTAGGTGTACAAAGAGAGATAAATACATTTTTAGAATAGCTAATTATTTTATACATCGACTGATACTCTAAAGGTGTAAAAGTATCAAATCCATCAAAAATAACATTTACATCTTTTAGAAAACCTGTTGTTTTTATAATCTCTGAAAGCTCTGTTTGCTCGTTGCTGTCTTTATATCCAGACCTTTTTAAAATGGCAAAATACGCATTTAAAATAATTGTAATGTCATAAAATTTATCGTATGTAGCCTTATTTGAAAACAATTTTGCTTTTTCTAAAAATTCATCTAGTGAAATATTGTAATCAATAAATTCATCTAGTATTTCAATTATTTTTGTTAAAAACGATACACCAATATTTTTATTATATACTTTTAAGCTGTCTTTAACCTCGTAAAAAGCCCTAAAGATTAGTATCTTTTTGGAAGTAGAATCTATAAATTGTTCTTCCTTTTGCATACTATATTTTACAGCATAATCATAAAGTCTATTAAAGTTTAATATCTGCAAATTTACAAGATTGGTTGGCTTTTTATCAAGTATTAACCGCTCCCACATCATTGTATACTGCTCAGGTGTTATTACTAATACCTGCTCATTTTGCGCTAAAAGCTCTATCGCTTTATCACTTAAATATTCTGCTTTATTTGATGAATTGGTTCCTAAAATAAACTTTAGCATATTTTTTCCTATTTCTTTTTTTTATTTTTTTATTTTTTGAAAAAAGGTGTTGACTTTTATTTTTATTGTGGTATTATAAAAGTATACTAACTTTGTATAGATTGGAGTTGACACATTGCAGATAACAACTGAGATAGATAACGCTATTAGGATAGTATATTTTATGTCCAGTGAAAAATCAAAGATTGAGGCTCAAAGGCTAGCTGAAATTAGTGGAGTTCCGATAAGATTTACTGTTAAAATTTTAAGAAAGTTAAAGCTTTCGGGAATAGTTAAATCAATTAAAGGTGTACACGGTGGATACTTACTAAATAAATCTCCAGAGGAAATTAGCTTTTTAGATGTTATCAATGCTATATCAGGTGAAATATATATAAATAAATGTATGGCAAATGATTTTTGTTGCACCCGCCCTGACATTAAAAAAACTTCAGAATGTGAAATTCACAAGTTCTTAAATGAGCTAAATGAAGAGATTTCTACCAAGCTTCGTAATAAAACATTTAATATGTTTAATTAATAAAAATTTAAAATTAAAAAAAAAGAAAGAGGAAAAGATTATGAAAAAATTTAGATGTACTGTTTGTGGTTATATTCACGAAGGAGATGCTGCCCCTGATGTTTGCCCACTATGTGGAGTTGATGCTACTATGTTTGAGGAAATGCCATCAGAAAATTCAGTAGATACTGCCCCTAAGACAACTTCTTCATTTGCTGATGAACATATTATAGGAATTGCAAAAGATGCTCCAAAAGATATTTTAGATGGTCTACATGCAAACTTTAATGGTGAATGTGCTGAAGTTGGAATGTATCTTGCAATGGCAAGACAAGCTGACAGAGAAGGTTTCCCTGAAATTTCAGCTGCTTTTACAAAATATGCTTTTGAAGAAGCAGAGCATGCTGCTAAGTTTGCAGAACTTTTAGGTGAAGTAGTTACAAATAGCACCAAAAAAAATCTAGAGCTTAGAGTTGCTGCTGAAACAGGCGCTTGCGAAGGCAAAAAAGGAATTGCTACAATGGCTAAAAAAGAAAATCTTGATGCAATTCACGATACTGTTCACGAAATGGCAAAAGACGAGGCTCGTCATGGTGCCGGATTTGCAGGACTTTTAAAAAGATATTTCTAAAATCCACTTTATTATATTATATTGCAAAATCCTTAACTAGTCAACCAAATTGCAAAGAGTATTTTCTTTAATAGGAAATACTCTTTTTTTTGCTGATTTATAAAATCTTCTTAAAAAAAGTAAAATATGAATTTTTTATGTCAAAATTATGTCTTTTTTAGGAAAAGGCATTGAAAAATGTTGCTAAATGTTGTATCCTAGACTTTATATTAAAAAAATTAAGGAGAAATAACTTAAATGAAAACTTTAGAGAAGATTTTTAAGCTTTCAGAAAACAAAACGACTGTTAAAACTGAGCTTATCGCCGGTGCTACAACATTCTTTGCAATGGCGTACATACTTGCTGTAAACCCTAGTATGCTAGCACTTGCCGGAATGGATCAAGGTGCTGTTTTTACAGCAACCGCACTTTCTGCTGCAATTGCTACTTTTATAATGGGATTTTTTGCAAACTATCCTATTGCACTAGCTTCAGGAATGGGTCTTAATGCCTACTTTACTTACACTGTTTGTCTTGGTATGGGACTTGGTGAAAACGCATGGAAAATAGCACTTACTGCTGTACTTGTAGAAGGTATTATTTTTATTATACTTTCACTTTTTAAATTCCGTGAAACTATTGTAAACAAAATTCCTGCTAATTTAAAATACGGTATTACAGCCGGAATTGGTCTATTTATAACAATTGTTGGTCTTAAAGGTGCAGGCGTTGTTGTTGCAAGCCCGGCAACTCTTGTGGACCTTGGTAAACTTGGCACACCACAAGTTGTGCTTTGCTTTTTAGGTGTTATTATTATCGCCACACTTATGCACTATAAAATAAAGGGTGCTATCCTTATTGGTATTTTAGCTACATGGCTCTTAGGAATTGGCGCAGAGCTTATCGGCTGGTATCAAGTAGATGTTGCCACTGGAGTATTTTCAAATATCCCAAGTTTTGCTAACTACACTCCATGCCCTTCGATAGCTCCAACATTTATGAAGTTTGATTTTAGTTGGGTTTCAGGCAATTTAATAAACTTTATCATAATTGTATTTGCTTTTCTTTTTGTAGATTTATTTGACACAGTAGGAACACTTGTCGGAGTAGCTTCCAAAGGAAATATGCTAAATGAAAAAGGTGAACTTCCTCGTGCTGGAAAAGCTTTGTTATCAGATGCTATCGGTACTGTTGCCGGCGCTTGTCTTGGTACTTCTACTGTAACTAGTTACGTTGAATCTTCAACAGGTGTTGCAGAGGGCGGTAGAACAGGACTTTCAGCTGTAACTACTGGATTTTTATTCATAGTAGCTCTATTTTTATCTCCTATCTTCTTAGCTATTCAAGGATTTGCAACAGCTCCTGCCCTTATTATTGTTGGACTTCTAATGATGTCATCTGTTCTTAAAATGAAATTTGACGGTGACCTTGCCGATACAGTTGGTGGTTTCTTAGCTATTGTAATGATGCCATTTACCTACTCAATTGCAAATGGTATTATGTTTGGTATGCTAGCATGGGTTATCATTAAACTTCTTACAGGAAAATATAAAGATATTTCAGGCATTATGTATGCTTGTACCGCATTATTCGCTTTAAGAATTCTAACACTAGTTATCTAGTTTTAATAGATAATAATGCACTATATTAGCAGATAGCTTTTTTAAAAATTGCTATCTGCTTTTTTTACTTATATTTTCATATTTTTTATCATAAACTAAAATAATGCTAACTTGCCACTTTTGAAACGGCATTTTTTTAAAAAGCATTAATAAATAAGGAGTGATAATATATGATATATAAATCTTTAGCTAATGAAGAAAAATGGATAATAAAAGGAATTCCTATACTTTTTATTATCTCGTCCGCTATCCACTCGCTTTATAATTTAACCTCAAAATGCATCCTTTTTGCTATCATAGCTCCGTCAAACGAAAGCATCTGGGAGCATAGTAAAATGGTGATACTACCTATTATATTATGGTACAGTCTATACTATATCGCTAAAAGAAAAGACAAAAAAATTGATATAAATAAGTGGAGTACCGCTATGCTTTCAAGTCTTATTATATCAATAGTTTCTATCTTTATAGTTTTTTATCTGTACTTTGGAATGTTTGGTGGCCATTATTTATGGGCGGATATTCTAACTTTATTTATAGCCATTCTGCTAGGTCAGCTACTAGCTCTTCATATTTATAGAAAAGGTAAAGGGATAAGTTTTAAATTAATACTAGTTTTTACTACTATCATTTTATTGGCATATCTTATTTTAACGTTTTTCCCACCGCATATCCCATTGTTTAAAGATTTTTCAATAGGAATATATGGCATAGCTTAAAATTCTACTTCTATCTTTTCTAAGAGCCTTGCAATTTCAATTTGAGTTTTTTTAGGAAGTGATACAAAATATTCTCTAAGACTTTTGCTAAAAGTAATTTCAGCCTCCGATAAATTTTCCGCCTCAATCTCCTCATTAGAAAGATACTCTTTTATAAATGCAGCAATTTCTGGTGGCTCTAGCGTTGCTAAAATTTCTGTCATTTCAGTTTCTGATAACTCTGCTGTTAAGATAATATCGTTTAAATCGGCAAGCGAAAAAACTTCGTTTCTAATTAATAAAAGCTTGTCTGAAATAAATCTACACCGCATTATCTCTTCAACAAGAGCAGTAAACTTATCATCGTCCATTCGCTCACCTGCTGAAAATACAACCTGCTCACTTGGTGGCTTTTTAACAGAGGTTATAAATAATCTATCTATTGTATCGGTGTCTATTGCAATAAATATATCTGAAATTAATTGAGGCATTGATTTTAAAATGTATTTTTCAAGTCCTTTATTATTGATATTAAGGTTTGTAATCATAAAGTGAAACGCCGATTGTACAATTACAGATATCTCCTTTTCAGATTTTTCTGAAAACAAAAGATAGATATTCTCAACATCAACTTTAGAAAGATAAAGCGATTTTACATTCCCTTTTAAAATGGCAATTCCCATTGCTGTAACTAGTATTTGCTCATAAATATTGAAGATTAAATCTTCATAATGCTCATCATAGCCACAGAGTAAATAGTGTATTTGCTCTGCTGAAAACAAGTTGCTAAAGGTGTTTTCGTAATAAATATAATGTAAATATCTTTCGATAAATTCAATCCCCACGACGTTTTTAACCTGTATTAATGTTGGATAGTCGCAGGTAATTGGAATTTCATTTGCGTGAAATTCTGCGTTATAACATTTGAAAAAGCCTTTAATGCCGGCTACTATTGTTGAAACATATGCAAAATTCTTGGTTTTTATAAGATTTTTCCGAACTAAGAAATATAGCTGTTTTGAATTTTTTATTAATCTGTCAATTCTGATTTTTGAAAGTTTATATATTTCAGGGATAGTTTTAGTTTTTAACAGATTTAAAGCGTCTACGGGATCGGTAAAAGATTTAAGAAAAACACCAACGGTGTACAAATTAGATTTCATAATGCTTTCAGCAACCTCGGTGCGTACAGAGCCACTTTCACCATTTGTAAGTGCGTGTAATTTATCTTTTAATAGCAAAAGGCAGGAGCTTTGAATTTTCTCTATTTCATTATCTGTAATTAAGTTGGCGTTTTTTGCCTGTTCTAGCAATGATAAAAAATAAAATTCTGTATCTATATTTTTTGCATCTAATATTTTAACTTTTTCTATATTACTCATAATCGTCCTCCGAAAGTGCTTCTTCTTCCTCTTCTGAGTCGTTAATAGGTTTACCATTTTTCAAGTTTTGCACTAACTTTTCAAGGCAATCATCACGTAATTTATCAATCGAACCGAAAGCTTTGCCCTCAAATTCCTTACTCATAAATTCTATTAGCTCATCATCACTCATTAAATCATTAGTTTCATTTTTATAATAAAAAAATAGTTCAACAAGATTATTTAGCGTTTCCTCATAATTATACATAGAAATATATGCGGAATTACAAAAGCCTAAAATGATTTTATTAATTATATCCC
>JAVVYT010000020.1:0-14898 GCA_036650995.1 Clostridia bacterium
AAATATAATTACAGCTACGATTATGAGTGGAATCCACCACATATTGAACATCTCCTTTAAATTTTATTGGTATTTTAATAGTTAAAAAGAAAATCCTTTTTAAACTATTTCCAGTATATACCTTATATATATTCGATTTGTTAAGATTTTATTAATATTTACGACGAGGTGGCTTATTAAAAGCTTGATTAGGACGATCGCTAGCAGGTGCTGATGCAGGGGCCTCTGAAAATTCTACGTTTATTCCTTTTATCTTGTAATCGTTGTAAATATCAATTTTGCCGATAGCACGTGCCTCAAGCCCACTACCCTCAACAACTGCGCCAACAATAAAGTTTGGAGCAACACGTTTGTTTCTGCCAATGTTCACACGTAAAGTGGTGCGACCGACAGCGGATGGGTATGCTCTTTTTTCGGAGTTGTTTGAAAAACTAGGTCTGCCATTTGTGTTAGCTCTAAAACCATTGTTGTTTCTTCCACCTGATGGAGCAGATGCTTTAAAATCAGTCTTGTTAATGTTGTTAACCTCTAAAAGGGTTTTGCGTTCTTTGTGTCCTACCATACGAAGAAGAGCAGGCGCTATAACCTCTAAGGTGTATCCGTCCTCTATTAATTTGTCAATGTATTTAACGTATTGGTCAGGTGCATAATCATCAAGATTTTTGCGAACTTTAACCATAAACTTCTCGATTTTTCTAGCGCCGATATCTTCAACTGATGGCACGTTCGCCTCTATTATATCACTCTTAACATATGCTGCTACCTCTTTTATCTTGCGTAGTTGCATACGGTTGCAAACTAAAGTGTGTGAAGAACCAGTCTTGCCGGCTCTGCCTGTACGACCGATACGGTGAATGTAGTACTCTATTTCAAGTGGTATATCAAAGTTTATAACCATCTCAATGTCATCAACATCAATTCCACGAGCTGCAACATCGGTAGCGATTAGTGCCATTATTCTTCCAGTTTTGAAATCTTTCATAACGTTTGTACGTGCAGATTGTTTCATATCACCGTGAATTCCGGCTACTTTAAAATGGTGGTCGTTTAAATACTCAACCATATCATCAACCATACGTTTTGTGTTACAAAAAATTATAGAACGTTTCGCAAAAGCTGATTGTAAAATAAGATTTACAGCGTCCATTTTGCGAGCTTGTGGCACTTGATAGTAGTACTGAGTAATAGTGTCTAAAGTGCGTTGACCGTGGTCTACTGCAACCATTTCAGGCTCGTTTTGGAACTCTTTTGTAATCCTTAAAATAGCAGGTGGCATAGTAGCTGAAAATAATAGTGTTTGACGTGAATCTGGAACTGTTGTTAAAATGGACTGAATGTCCTCTAAAAATCCCATATTAAGCATCTCGTCTGCCTCGTCTAGAATTACCATTTTAATCTCGTCTAGTTTTAGTGTCTTGCGACGAATGTGGTCCATAAGACGTCCCGGTGTTCCAACTACGATTTTTGATTTTTTAAGTTGACGTATCTGAATGTCTATTGATTCACCACCATAAACAGTGGCAATTCCAAGGTTTTGCTTGAATTTAGAAAATTTCTTTAGCTCTTCGCTGATTTGACAAGCAAGCTCTCTTGTAGGTGCTAGTATTAGTACCTGTGGCTTGTTTGTAGTAAAATCGGTAACGCTTTCAATGGCTGGTATGCCAAATGCCGCTGTTTTACCTGTTCCGGTGCTAGATCTGCCGATAACATCGTGACCTTCCATAATGATAGGAATGGCCCTTGCCTGAATGTCTGTCATCTCTTTGTAGTTCATAGCCTCGATTGCTTTTATCATCTCTTGTGATAAATTGATGTCTGTAAATAATGCTCCCATAAATACCTTTTCTTTCTGTATAAATAATCCTTTTAATTAGTACTAGCTAAGGCTAATACATAACCTGCAGTTGTCTGCAAGTTGCCATACTGAAAAAAATTGGATTGTTCTATACAAAAAATAAATACAAACGCTAGGAGTAAATTCATGAGAATATACTTAAATAGGAAAATACAAACAGTGTATATAAGCTCCAATTAATTGTCAGTTACACATTAATACCATAAAGAAAACCGCAGAACGTTAAACGTACTCGATTTTTCTTCACCTTAGTATACCATAAAAGCCGAAAATTTAATATAAAGTATTCTATGAATAATAAACAACTATAACTAGGTTTTATAGTAATGTTACCCAAAAACATAGCCACTTAATTATATGAAAAACTTAAAATCCTAAGCAACCTAATGAAAGACAAGATTTGTGTTTATTGCACCTTCATATAAAAACATATCAAAATCCGTTTTATCAAATTTAATCTATTGTTTTTTATAAATAGATTATTTCTCCTTTTCTTAATTTAAGATACATTATAGTCGTTTTTCTATTAAACGTCAATAGTCGATAATCGTCTATAATATAATTTGAAAAAAGGAAGTGACAGATATGACGTTTGGAGAATGTATAAAAGCATTAAGAGAAGAGAGAACAGACAAATTAACTCAAGAGGAGGTAGCAAAGGAGCTTAAAACCAATCAAAGAAAAATTTCACGAATGGAAACAGGCGCTTGTGAGCCATCTTTAGATGATTTAAGGTTAATTTGTAATTATTATAATGTATCTGCTGATTATTTACTGGGACTTAAAAAAGGGCTTCCATACCCAAAACGATAAAATTATAATAAAAACCCCTTGTTTTGATACGCACCACAAAAGTTAGACACTTTAGAAAACGCATATTATAAAGGTAGTAACCATTCTAAGCTAGTTTTAGCTCTAACTTTTTTGGTTAATACTATTTTTAAAACAAGAGGTTTTTATTTTTTGCAAAAGACTAATTTATAAAAAGAAATATTTTAAAAAAGTTTTAAAGAAACAGAAAAGAAAAAAATAGATATTTTTTAAAAGCACGCAATAAACTCCCACTTCAAACTTTTAATGGTTAGGTGGGAGTATGCATTTAGGAATTAGCAAAATTTAGTGGTTAAATTTCGTCTTTAGGGATGTGAAATAGCTTTCTAAGTATTGAGCTTATAAACTTTGGTGGGCGAACAACAACTATTTTCATATTCTTTCCTCCTTAGAATGATTTAGAAAAACGATTTATCTTTAGTATGTTAGTTTTTAAACAAAAGACAGCCTATTAAAATTAGCACTAAAGCCAATAAAGTAACTAATAACCAAAGAGGGAAAAATATTGCCGCTAAAACGCCACCAGCCAACATTACAACCCCAATTGCCAAACAATGTTTCATATTTATCATAGGCTCGCCTCCTGTTTTTATAGCTCTAATAATAGTATATGGATTTTTAGTGATTGCGTTACAAATAATTTACATTTATTTATCTCGTTTTTATTGCAAAAAAAGAAGTTTAATGTTAGAATGTAATCAAATAAAAGTATCGGAGATGAGCTTTATGAAATACAAGATTGGTATAGATTTAGGTGGAACAAATATCGCCATTGGTATCTGTGATAAAGATTTTAATATCGTTGCAAAAGGTAGCATAAAAACCGTTTTGGAATATTCTGCTGAGGAAATAGTAGGTGCTATGGCAGGGGAAATTGCAAATGTTCTAAAGATGGCAAATATTGATATTAAAGAGTGTGAAAGTATTGGTATTGGCTGTCCTGGGTACTGTGATAGTGAAAAATGTGAGCTTGTTTGTGCTAGTAATTTGCATTTAAACGATACTAACTTTAGAGAGCAGTTTAGTAAGTACTTTGATTTACCTATTTACCTTAGTAATGATGCTAACTGTGCAGCACTCGGTGAGGTGCTTTGCGGTGCCGCTAAAGGCTATGATAGTGCCGTTATGATTACAATCGGTACCGGAATTGGTAGCGGTATTATTATCGATAAAAAAATACTCGCAGGATATAAAAGTGCAGGAGCAGAGTTTGGCCATTCTGTTCTTATTTTGGGCGGAGAACTTTGTAGCTGTGGACGTCGTGGCTGTATAGAAAAATATGCCTCCGCTAGTGCTTTAGTAAACCAAACTAAAAGAGCAGCCTTTGAAAATCCCGCATCTCTTTTGAATTTCGTTTCGGAAAATGACACTAATAATATAAATGGAAAAACTGCGTTTGTAGCTAAAAGTATGGGAGATATTGTGGCTACTCGTGTTGTAGAACAGTATATCGAATACCTAGGTGCCGCTATTACCGACGCTATTAATATCTTTCGCCCTGAAATTATAATACTTGGCGGTGGCGTTTCTAAAGAGGGAGATAACCTCGTTCGCCCACTTCAAGACTATGTCGATAAATATAGCTATGGCGTAGGCTTTTGCCCAATGCCTAAAATAGTTGTCGCAACCTTAGGCAATGACGCAGGAATAGTAGGCGCAGCCTTCCTTTAATATTTAACATAATTTCAAACTAAAAAACCATTTTTAAATAAACATTTTTTCAAAATTGCCCTTTCAAAGTTGCAGTTTCGTATAAATTATACTATTTTATATAGTTTTTTACTATAAACGAACATTTTTTTACGAAATAGTGAGAAAAAGTCAAAAAACCGTTGAAATTCTCTTTACAATATGATATTATGTTTTATACAATTAGTATAAAATGATATAGTATGCTTATATGCCATAAAAAAAGTGGCTAATATAAGCCTTTAAAAATATGTTGTTGGCAAGATTTATTAATGAAATAGTATATTAAAAAACGTACTTTAAAAAAAGAGCAATAAAGAAATATTAGTAAAGAAAGATTGATTTTAAAATGGATTATGACAAATTAGCGGAGCTACTTTTTGGTGAAATTACAACTACAATAGCCGATTTAGAAGAGCAGTATCCAAAGCGAGAGCTACCTGAAAACGCAGTCGTAACAAGATTTGCACCAAGCCCTACGGGATTTATGCATCTAGGCAATTTATATGGGGCATTAGTAGACGAGCGATTAGCACGAAAAAACGGTAGTGTATTTTATCTTAGAATAGAAGACACTGACCTTAAACGTTCGGTTGAAAACGGAGTTTCAGATATTATAGACGCTCTTAAAAGTTTCGGAATAAACTTTACCGAGGGGGCAACAGCGACAGGAGATATCGGAGCTTACGGACCATATCGTCAACGTCAAAGAATTAATATCTATAAAACCTTTGCTAAAAAAATGGTACAGCTAGGCAGAGCATACCCATGTTTTTGCACAGAGCAGGATTTAGCAGAAATGCGATCGTTTCAAGAAAAAAACAAACAAAACTTTGGCTACTATGGTAGTTTTGCAAAGCATCGTGATATGCCATATGATGAGATAGAAAAAGAAATTAAAAATAATGTGCCATACGTACTTCGCTTTAAATCTTTTGGCGACCCTTTAAAGCATACTGTTATAAATGACCCTGTTCGTGGGAAGATGGAAATTCCTGAAAATGACCAAGACCACGTTCTTTTAAAGTCGGACGGAGTTCCTACCTACCATTTTGCTCACGTTTGTGATGATTATTTAATGCGTACAACTCACGTCGTTCGTGGAGAGGAATGGCTTTCAACATTGCCACTTCATATAGAGCTTTTTGATGCTTTAAGTTTGCCAAGACCCTTATATATCCACACTTCTCAGCTAATGAAGTTAGACGAGGGCGCTAAACGCAAGCTTTCAAAACGTAAAGATAAAGAGGCTGCCCTTAGCTTTTATCATAAAATGGGGTATCCGTCAAACTGCGTTATAGAGTATTTGATGACGATTTTAAATTCAAACTTTGAGCAGTGGCGTTCGCAAAACTTACTAGCAGATATAAACGATTTCGAGTTTTCACCTAAAAAAATGGGCATTTCAGGCGCTCTTTTTGACCTTGATAAACTAAACGATGTTAGCAAAAATTACATTTCAAGACTATCAGCTAGCGAGGTATTAACCCTTATTTTAGAGTGGGCAAAGAGCTATGATATCGAGCTTTATAACCTTTTAAATAACGACACCAAAAAAGCAGAGGCGATTTTAGCGATTGGCAGAGGTGGTAATAAGCCACGAAAGGATATCACCTATTTTGAAGAGGTGAAAAACTATCTGTCGTTTTTCTATGACGAGCTTTTTAAGGCAAGTGATGAGTTCCCTGAAAACATCTCAAAAGAGGATATAGAAAATATCTTAAAACAGTATATTTTAATATATGATATAAATGATGACCAAACAGCCTGGTTTGATAAGATAACTAAAATTGCGGTGGATAACGGTTTTGCCGCTAAAACAAAAGAGTATAAACAAAACCCAGATGCCTTTAAAGGGCATGTCGGCGATGTAAGCTCAGTTATTAGAGTTTCAGTTACCGGTAGACAAAATTCCCCTGATATGTTTGCTGTAATGCAGATTTTAGGGTACGACACCGTTATTTCAAGGATGAAAGGATATATAAAATAAATGATAGAGGATACTAATTTTATTACCGATATAATAGAAAAAGACCTAAAAGACGGAGTGATTACAAACGTTCACACTCGTTTTCCTCCGGAGCCTAATGGCTATCTTCATATAGGCTCTGCTAAGGCAATTTTAATAAACTATAATAGTGCGCATAAATTCTCAGGAAAGTTTAATCTTCGATATGATGATACAAATCCTTGTAGAGAAGACGATGAGTATGTTAAGAGTATTTATGAGGATATGGTATGGCTTGGCGCAAAACCTGATGGCGGAGTGTTTTTTGCCTCTGATTATTTTGATAAATGCTATGAATATGCTGTAAAACTAATTGAAGATGGCAAAGCATACATCTGCGAGCAAAGTCAAGAGCAGATGCGTAAAAGTCGTGGCACACTCACCGAGAAGGGGACTAATAGCCCATATCGTGACCGCCCGATTAAAGAGAGCTTAGAGCTTTTTACAAAGATGAAAAATGGCGAGTTTGAGGAGGGGCATTGCGTTTTACGTGCAAAAATCGATATGCAAAGTCCAAATCTTACAATGCGTGACCCTGCTATCTACCGCATTATAAATACAGAGCACCACAGACAGGGCAATAAATGGTGTATCTATCCACTTTACGATTTTGCTCATCCTATCGAGGACGCAATAGAGGGAATTACCCATTCTTGTTGTTCTATCGAGTTTGAGAATAATCGTCCACTTTATAATTGGGTAATTGATAATATCGGCGTTACAGCAAAACCGCATCAGTACGAGTTTTCACGTCTTAATATGACCTATACTGTAATGAGTAAACGCTATTTGCGAACACTTGTCGAAACAAAAACAGTAGACGGTTGGGACGACCCACGTATGCCAACTCTATCAGGACTTCGTCGTCGTGGATATTCAGCCTCGTCAATAAATAGTTTCATCTCCAAAATAGGAGTTTCTAAAGCTTCTAATATGGTGGATATAGAGCTACTAGAGTTTTGTATTCGTGATGAACTTAATAAATCAGCAGAGCGTAAAATGGCGGTTTTAGACCCTATTTTAATAGAAATTACAAACTATGATGAAAACGAAAAAGAGTATTTTGAAATTTCAAATAATCCAAGCGATGAAAATTCAGGTAGTCGCAAGGTAGCTTTTACAAAATATATCTATATCGATAAAGCGGACTTCTCTGAAAATCCACCACCTAAATACTTCAGATTAAAAAGAGATGGCGAGGTAAGACTTGCAGGGGCATACATCATTAAATTTGAAGAGATAGTATATAAGGAAAATGGCGAGATAGAGAAAATTCTTTGTAGCTGTGACCTTGAAACTAAAAATAATAAGCCAGTCGATGGACGTAAGGTAAAAGGCACTGTGCATTGGGTTAGTGCAAGCGACTGTTGTAGTAGCACTGTTCGTGTGTATGATAGATTGTTTACAAGAGAAAATCTAGTAGTGCTTGATGAAAACGAGAACTTTTTAGATTTTGTAAATAAAGAGTCTTTAACAATTTATGAAAACGCAAAGCTTGAAAAAAGCCTTGAAAATGCAAAGCCTATGGATAAATTCCAGTTTGTACGTACAGGATATTTTTGCAAAGACGAAAAACTAGAGAATACCTATAATAGTATAGTTACCCTTAAAGATAGCTATAAAGGTTAAAAATTCAGATTAAAAGGAAGTTATATAAATGGAATATAAATTTTCAGATAAAATTTCAACACTTAAAGCCTCAGCTATTCGTGAGATATTAAAGCACACTTCAAATCCCGAAATCGTACCCTTTGCAGCAGGAAACCCATCTCCTGAGTCGTTTCCTATTAAAGAGATGAACGAAATTTCAGATAAAATATTCAAAAGCTCCGCAGTACCAGCACTTCAATATGGTATCACCGAAGGGTATGCCCCTTTAAGAGATGTTACAAGAGAAAGACTTCATAATAAATTTAGTTCAGGAAATTCAAAGGACGATCTTATTATAGTGTCCGGTGCACAGCAGGGAATAGAGCTTGCTTGTAAAGTTTTGTGTAACGAGGGCGATACTATTATCTGCGAAAACCCAAGCTTTATTGGTGCTTTAAATGCGTTTAGATCGTATAACGTAAATCTTTATGGTGTAGAGTTAGAGTCTGACGGAATTAATATTAATGCACTTGAAAACGCACTCAAAACTCAAAAAAATGTAAGGTTTATCTACCTTATTCCAACCTTCCAAAATCCAAGTGGCATTACAACATCTCTTGAAAAAAGAAAAGCAATTTATGCGCTTGCAGTTAAATATAACGTGCTAATTTTAGAGGATAACCCTTATGGCGAGCTAAGGTTTAGCGGTGAGGAAATTCCTACCATTAAAAGTTTAGATAAAGAAAATATCGTAATCTATTGTGGCTCTTACTCTAAAGTGTTAAGTGCAGGTATTCGTGTGGGTTTTGTGCTTGCTCCAAAAGAGGTTACCGGTAAAATCGTAGTTGCAAAACAGGTGGCAGATGTTCATACCAATACGTTTTTTCAGATGATGGCGTACGAGTTTATTACAGGCTATGATTATGACGCGCATATAGCTAAAATCAAAGCTTTATATAAGCTAAAAGCTTCATATATGATAACCGCTTTAAAAGAAAATCTATCTAATAAAGCAAGCTATATAGTTCCAGAGGGTGGGCTTTTCTTGTGGCTAACACTCCCTTTAAATGTCGATATCACAAGTTTAGTAAATAAGCTTTTAGCTAATAAAATAGCGGTAGTGCCAGGCTCTGCTTTTATGGCAAACCCTGAGGATAAATGCCATAGCCTTCGTTTGAACTACTCAACCCCATCTGATGAACAGATTAAAAATGGTACAGTTTTAATGTGCAAGTTAATAAACGAAGAACTGTAACAAAAACCATATTTTAAAAAAACTAATAGGTTTTAGAAAAACGTTGTTTAAAAAATATTTAATGGCAAAAACTATTCAAAAAGGAAATTATAAGATGAAAAAAATTGTTTTTAGTGGAATACAGCCAAGTGGCACATTAACTTTAGGAAACTATCTAGGTGCAGTAAAAAACTGGAATACTCTTCAAGAAGAGTATAACTGTATCTATTCGGTAGTGGACCTTCACGCAATCACTGTCCGTCAAGACCCGATAGAGTTTCGTCGTAAGAATATCGAGATGATGGCACTTGTAATTGCTTGTGGTGTTGACCCTCAAAAAAGTTTAGTGTTTTTTCAAAGCCAAGTATCAGCACACGCAGAGCTTGCGTGGATTTTAAATTGCTATACTATGTTTGGTGAGCTTTCAAGAATGACACAGTTTAAAGATAAATCACTAAAACATAAAGATAATATAAACGCAGGACTTTTCACCTATCCATCATTAATGGCGGCAGATATTTTGCTATATCAGACCGATTTAGTGCCGGTAGGGCAAGACCAAAAACAGCATTTAGAGCTTGCTCGTAATATTGCGGATAGATTTAATGGAATTTATGGAAATACCTTTAAAGTGCCAGAGCCATATATCCCAAAAGTTGCAGCTAAAATAATGTCATTATCAGAGCCGGATAGAAAGATGAGTAAATCTGATAGTAACCCTAACGGAGCTATAAGTCTTACCGATAATGCCGATACCATTTTAAAGAAATTTAAAAAAGCCGTTACCGATAGCGAGGGCAGAGTGTACTACTCTGAGGAAAAGCAGGGCATTTCTAATTTAATGTCAATCTATTCAAGCGTGAGCGGTAAAAGCTTTATGGATATTGAAAATGAATATGAGGGTAAAGGGTATGGCGATTTTAAAGTAGGAGTAGCAGAGGCTGTAATTGAAGAGCTTGCCCCTATTTTAGAAAAATATAACTATCTACTTGCAAATAAAGATTATCTTGAAAAAGCCTATCGTGAAAGTGCCGAAAAAGCGGCAGCCTTTGCAGAGCGAACTCTTAGCAAGGTTTATAAAAAAATAGGTTTTATTAAATAAAATTAAAAAAAGAATTTACATAACTTCAAATACTAAAAGACTTTTATTTTTAAACGGTAGTCCAAAAAAATAAATGAATTTTAAAAAAAGGGGGGAATTATAAATGACTGTAATGCACTACTGCCTAATAGGTGCTATCCTTGTAACCGCAACGTTTTTTGCGTTTTTATTTACACCAAAAGCAAATGATATAGCGTACCGAATAGGCGCTGTGGATATACCAAAAGATGACCGCAGAATGCACACTAATACGATAGCTCGTCTTGGCGGAATTGCGATTGTCGGGGCGTTTATAATAAGTGTAATCTTCTTTGCAATGTTCAGCCCATTTTTATCAATGTCCCCTACAATAATTGCGATGCTCTCAGGTGGCGGTATTATTGCTATTTTAGGTGTAGTCGATGATAAATGTAATTTAAGAGCGAGGTTTAAGTTTTTAATTCAGATAGCCGCTGTTTCATTGCCAATTTACTTTGGTGTTAGAATAGACTTGTCAAGTGCTTTTCAGGGCATTATCGTAAATAGCGTAATGGAAAATGTGCTATCCGTCGTGATTACCTTTTTGTGGATACTAGGTATTACAAATGCTATGAATTTTATTGATGGACTAGATGGCTTAGCTTCGGGCATTTCAGTTATCTCAACTGTTACAATAACTATTATAATGGTGCTTGTAAATAATATTGAAATGGCTCTTTTAGCCGCAGCACTTACAGGCGCTTGTCTTGGATTTTTACCATTTAATAAGTCCCCGGCGATAATTTTTATGGGGGATACCGGCTCAACATTTTTAGGGTATATGCTAGCGTGTATTTCAATTTTAGGACTGTATAACTCGAATTTAGTAATCTCCCTTGCAGTTCCATTCTTCGTAGTCGCAGTTCCACTTTTCGATACAACATATGCCATTATAAGGCGACTCTCAGAGGGACGTTCACCAATGATGGCAGATAGACTTCATATTCATCATAGACTGGTAGATTATGGGCTTTCACATCGACAGGCAGTGTTTACTTTATATGTAGTAACAGTTGCTTTTTCAGTAAGTGCTATTGTCTTAACAGCCTTTAATAGCGACATTTCCATTAAAATAATAATAGGAATTTTCGTTTTTATGCTCTTGCTACTTTGGCTTATCACCTCATCAAAATATATTAAAAAAGTACTAAGGCTTAATAGAATAAAAGCAAAAGGCAAAAAGTAGTTGTTTTAAAAAATTATTTTAATGCAATGGATAAACACAAGCTTTGATAATAAAAATACACAGAAAGATGTGATAATTATAAATGAATAATCAGTTTTCGAGAATATTAATACTCCTTAGAAGAGAAAAAAAGCTAAGTCAAAAAGCAGTAGCAGTTGATTTAGGAGTTTCACAAGCACTTTTGTCCCATTATGAAAAGGGAATTCGTGAGTGTGGGCTTGATTTTCTTGTGCATGCAGCAGATTATTATAAAGTGTCCACCGACTACCTTTTAGGTCGTACAACCGATAAAAACGGTGCTGTAATTAGTATGGAGGAGTCTGTTGATGATACCTTAGCTCCTAAAGAGTCGACAACAAAAACCTCACTTCTTCCAACAATAAAAAAGAAGATACTAATAAATTCATTAAATATCATCTTTGATTTATTAACACAAGCTAAATGCAGAGAGCTTACAGTCGAGTGTACTAATCAGTTAAATCTAGCTGTGTATAAAGTTTTTTCGGAGATATATTGTATTAATGAAGAAAATCCGCAGTCACTTTTTGCAGCAGATAGCGAGCTTATAAACGAGTATTGCAATGGCTTTGGAGCAATTACAGATGCTAAGGTTAAGTGTATTGTCGGAAAAGCAAAATCCAATCGTTTTAAAAAGAGTAAACTAGATAAAACAGTCCTTGCACTTAATAGCTCAGAGATTGAGAGCAGATACCCCTTGTACGCAAATTCACTTTTAAGTCTTTTAGAACAAACCGAAACACTAATGAATTTCAGAAAAAAATAGAGTTATTATTTTAAACGAAAGAAAGGTGCTTAATATGGATATCTTTTCAAAAGAATTCTTTGATGAAAGTAAAAATTTTATAGCAACAATCTACACTTTGATTAATAAAAATGGCAGCAGCGTAAAAATCACTAATTTTGGGGCAACTATCCTCGAAATTAACGTTCCTGATAAGCTTGGCGATTTCAATAACGTAGTAGCAGGATTTAACAAAATATCAAAATACACCGAGAACGTTTGCTATTTTGGTGCTACTGTCGGTCGCTGTGCAAACCGCATCAGTAATGGGCATTTTGCTATTAATAATGTTGATTACTACCCTAATGTGAATAATGGAGCTAACTCCCTTCACGGCGGTAAAGTAGGTTTTGACAAAAAACTGTTTACTATGGTTCCAAACGATGAAAAGCTAGTGCTTCATTATTTGAGCGAAAATGGAGAGGAAAGCTATCCTGGTAATTTAGATGTTAATGTAGTCTTTTCGTTTGATGATGATAACTGCCTTACTATTGAATATTTTGCAAAGTCCGATAAAGATACACTGGTAAACCTTACAAACCACTCATACTTTAACCTTACAGGCTTTAAAGATACAATCGAAAAAAGTAAGCTGTATATAAACGCAGATTACTATACCCCTCTAAATCAAAACTTTGTGCCAACAGGTGAAATTTTAGCGGTAAAGGGAACAGCTTTTGACTTTAAAACCCCTAAAGTAATAGCCACTGACCTTTATGGTGCCGACCCTCAAATACTGTTAGCAGGCGGATATGACCATAACTACGTGCTAAATAATAAGGGTGATATTAATGTTCCGGTAGCAGCTATTAAAGATATGGTAAGTGGCAGATGTATGGAAGTGTACACCACAATGCCCGGTATGCAGCTCTACACGGGAAATGCACTAGATGGCACTCTTGTAAACGCAAATGGAACTGTTTTCAAGAAAAATTCCGCTGTCTGCTTTGAAACTCAGCATTTTCCTAACGCTATCAATACACCAAACTTCCCCTCACCAATTTTGAAAAAAGATGAGGTTTATAACCATATTACAAAATATAGATTTTCAGTAAATAATAATACATAAACCAAAATTCACCCTTTGCAGTAAATGCAATAGCTAAATCTTGATGTACATTTTATGGCAAATAACAATAGACAAAGCTTGATTACACTTTGTTATAAATAATAGATAACTTACAATTTACCGTTTTTACACTCGCAGTAAGTGCAATAGCTAAACCAAAGTTTACATTTTGTAGATATTAAAAAATTTATAAAGGAAATATTTGTTATGGGAATTTTAATCGGAGTTTTAATACCAATCGTCGGAGTCTTGCTAGTCTTTTATTTAATTTCTAAAGATAAAAAATGATATTTTTAAAAAATAGCTATTTTTCAGAAAATGATATTTTTAAAAAATAGCGATTTCAAAAACAACAGTTTTTAAGAAAATAACGATTTCAAAAAACAGCTGTTTTTCAGAAAACAAGTAATAGAGCAATTAAAAATTATCAAGAAAAAATAAAAACAATTAAAATAAAAAAATATTAAGATAAAAAGAAAGCTAGTTTTATCTTAATATTTTTGTATTTTTTTATAGTGGTAGTTTCAAATTTAAATTTTCAGAAACGTCTAAATAACTTTTAAAATTTCTAAATAGTCCAAAATCATTAAACACCCTAAAGCTTTAAATAGCACTAAATCTTAAATAACTCTAAAGCTTTAAATAACTCTAAATTTTTTAATAGCTTTAAATAACGGTTATAAAAAGTCCTTTTAGAACATCTAATGCATTTGTATTACTATTTTCATCAAAGCAGGAGGTGGCAGAGCTGTCGACTATTATATTAGTGTTTGGGCAGTAACTTTGAATTAAAATAGCATTTGTTAAAACGCAAATATTAGATACAAGCCCAACTAGAGTAACGTTTTCATATCCGCTATCACGAATAAATTTAGCAAGAGGAATAGAGCCGAACGTTTCTTTAGTAAAACACTCGGTGGCAAGGGGAAGGAATTTTGCGGTATTACCATATATTTCGTGACCTAAAGTGCCATTAATGCAGTGGGGAACTGGAAGATTTATCCCTTCTTTAGTGGCAAGGTAGTTGTCAAAATGCGTGTCTTTAGTGAAGATAATATCGTCGCTATTGTCTATTGCGGACTTTGCTAGTTTGCAGATTACATCGTCTAAAGTTTTAGCTTTAGGAAAGCCTAAAGAGCCTGTAACAAAGTCGTTTTGAAAGTCGATTATAACAAGTGCGTTTTGTGTACTCATAAGTGTTTTGTCCTTTTAATTTGATTTTTTGCTCATCATTTTTTCGGCAAGAGCCATAATCTTTTTGCGGAATAAAAAGAAGATTACAAAGACTATTGCTATTATAACAAAAAGAATAATAGTTATTTTAAAGTTGCCCTTTATTATCTGATCGCCCATTAACGCAAAATAAAATACCGACGGGATATTAGCTACAAAAACAGTAGTCGCAAATCTTCGTACGCTAATGTTACTGCGTGCCGCAAGGTATGGCACTAATGGACTAGGGAAAATTGGTAGTAAAAATAAGAAAAATAAGGCTATTGTAGTTTTGTGCTTGT
>JAVVYT010000021.1:0-14572 GCA_036650995.1 Clostridia bacterium
TCAAGATATGTATCTTTAGGCTCAATCTGTGCGGCTCTTAGCTATCCTGTTACTATGGGAATTGTATTTTGGGGTACAGCATATTTTTGGCCAGTTACATTATTAGCACTAGCCACAGGACTTTTCATAATATTTATGCATAGGAAAAACATAGTTAGATTATTAAATCACACTGAAAACAAACTTTCTTTTAAAAAAACTAAAAAGCAAAAGGAGATGTGAATAAAATGTCAAAAGTAGTTATTTTAGGCTCAGGCGGTTGGGGCTGTGCGTTTGCTATAATGGTTGCAAATGAAAATCACGAGGTTACATTATGGAGTGCGTTTGAAAAAGAAATAGAGGTTTTATCTGCCGATAACGAGCATAAAAAACTTTTACCAGGTGTAAAACTCCCTAAAAATCTAGCACTAACAACTGATTTATCGGTAGTATCAAAAGCAGATATTATTGTAAATGCAGTGCCTTCTTTTGCAGTTCGTGGAGTGGCTATTAGATTACGTGATTATGTTAAAAACGGTCAGATTATTTTAAATATCGCTAAAGGTCTTGAAGAGGGCTCACTTCTTAGAATATCTGAAGTTATAGCATCTGAGCTTCCTAGCGTAAAAATTGCATCAATGTCAGGACCATCTCACGCAGAAGAAGTAGCTAGAGGTATTCCGACTGTAAATGTTGTCGCTTCAAAAAATAGCGATGTTGCAAATTATATTCAATCAGCTTTTATGAGCAAAGTATTTAGAATTTACACAACAGACGATTTAGTTGGCTTAGAGCTTGGTGGCTCACTTAAAAATGTAATTGCATTAGCTGCCGGAGTGTGCGATGGTATGGGATATGGTGATAATACTAAAGCCGCTTTAATGACTCGTGGAATTGCTGAAATGGTACGTTTAGGGGTAGCACTTGGTGCTAAATCCGAAACCTTTACAGGGCTTACAGGCTTTGGTGATTTAATAGTCACCTGCACTAGTATGCACAGTAGAAACAGAAGAGCAGGCATTTTAATAGGTCAGGGAATGTCACCAGATGAGGCTATAAAGGAAATTGGTATGACAGTCGAGGGTTATAAAACCACCTTAGCAGCTCATGAGTTAGCGGTTAAAGCAGGTGTTAATATGCCGATATTAAATGAGATTTATGATGTATTAGTTAATAATAAATCTCCAAATGAAGCAATTTTAAATCTTATGACAAGAGATAAAAAAGAAGAACATCAAAAAGAAGAAACATGGAAGGACAGTGAGTAATTAAATGATATTTGTAGCTATATTTTTAGTAGTATGTGCAGCTTTTCAATGGCTGTTTTCAATCGGTTTAAATCCACTTTTTAGTGAGGGACTATTTTTTTGGTGCTTCGTTTTAGAGGGCGTAATTCTTATTCTAGCACTTACAAAGGCAACAAAGGCAAAAAAAGGAATTTTTACAACAGTTAAAAATGATGAAGGGCAAGTTGTTGGAGTAAATTCAAACTTAAAGTTTAAAAAGAGTTTTATTTTACTTTTTCTACCGATAATCATCTATGTAGTAATGTCAATAATTTCAAATCCTATTATAGGATTTCCAATATTCAGAGATCAAATAGGACAATCAGAGGTAAAAGAATTTACAAGTGATATTCAGCCAATTGATATAAATCAGCTACCAGTAGTTGATAAAGCAATGGCACAAAAACTAGCTGATAAAAAGCTAGGTGAAAAGCCATCATTAGGTAGTATGGTTACAATAGGTGAGCCGGTAATTCAAAAGGTTAATGATAAACTTTTATGGGCTGTACCATTAGAGCATACAGGATTTTTTAAATGGATAAACAACTTAGGCGGTACAGATGGATATATTACAGTATCTGCAACCGATCAAACGGATGTTAATTTTGTTGATACCTATAAAATCAAGTACCAACCAAGCGCATATTTAAATCAAAACCTTATAAGAAAAGCTAGGTATAGCGGAAATCTATTTTCAGGTGTTACCGATTATACTTTTGAGATAAATGAAGAGGGTCGTCCATTTTGGGTAGTAACAACCTATAAAAATGAGTTTTTACTAAGTGCACCAGAGGCAAATGGTGTTGCTATTATTGATGCTGAAAGTGGCGAGTACACTAAGTATGACTTAAATAATATCCCTGATTGGGTTGATAGAGTTCAGCCTGAGGAGATAATATTATCACAAATTAATAATAATGGTGAGTTTGTACATGGTATCTTTAACTTCTCAAACAAAGATAAATTCAAGACTTCTCAAGGTGGAGCTATTGTATTTAATAATGACCGTTGCTACTACTACACAGGACTTACCTCAGTAGGTACCGATGAGAGTGCTATTGGATTTATGATGATAGATATGGTAACAAAAGAGTCTATTTTATATCGTATGAATGGCTCTACTGAGTATGCAGCACAGCAGTCGGCAGCCGGTAAAGTTCAGCATTTAGGCTACTATGCGTCGTTCCCACTAATTATAAATGTAAACAACACTCCGACATATTTTATGACACTTAAAGATAAAGAGGGACTTATAAAACAGTTTGCCTTTGTATCAATTTCTGATTATAACCTTGTAGGTGTTGGTGAAACGATACCAAACGCAATAAAAGGATATGAATTTGCTCTTGGTAATTCGGGAACAGGTAGTATTACAAACTCGGATCAAAAGTTAGAAATCATAGGTAAAATTACAAGAATTGCCAGTGAGATGAATGACGGAAGAACGACATATAAAATAATTATCGATACTCTACCCGGTAAAATCCTATCACTTGGTAGTGATTTAAGTGAAGAGCTTGCACTTTCAGCAGTTGGTGACGATGTTAAGATAACGTATGTTCCAGCAGAAAAACAAATCGTAACGTCATTAACCTTTGATAATACAACAATTAAGTAGGGTGGTAAAATAATGGATTGTTTATTTTGTAAAATTGTAAAAAGTGAAATACCATCAACTAAAGTTTATGAGGACGATGAAATATTAGCATTTAAAGATATTAGTCCGATGGCACCTGTTCATATTATTATCATTCCAAAAATTCATATTGCATCAGCAGATGAGCTAACGTCTGATAATGCTAATATAGTCGCTAAAATATTTGCTGTAATTCCTAAAATAGCGAAAGAGCAAAGTCTTACAAACGGTTATAGGGTGATTACAAATATCGGTGAAGATGGCGGACAAACAGTTAAACATTTACATTTTCATCTATTAGGTGGAAAAAAATTAAATACAAATCTGGCATAAAACCACATTTAATAATTACGAACTGCAAAAGTGGTTCGTAGTTATTTATTTTAAAAAGGAAGTTTTATATTATGGATAAAAAAGTATTAATAGACACTAAAAAGTGGATAGAAGAAGAATTATTTGATTATTGTATACCCTTTTGGCTTAAAAATGGTAGAGATGTAGAAAATGGCGGAGTTTATACCTGCCTTGATAGAGAGGGCAAGTTATACTCAACTGATAAAAGTGTATGGATGCAGGGAAGATGCGGATATATTTTCGCTAGCCTTTGTAATCTATATGGAGCACGTGATGAATGGCTAGAGTTTTCAAAAAGCTGTATTGACTTTTTAGAAGAACATTGTATTGATAAAGCTACAAAACGTCTTTATTTCACCGTTACAAATACTGGTGAACCACTTAGATTAAGACGTTACTGTTTTAGTGAGGCGTTTTATATACTAGCAAATGCAGAGTATTATCTAGCTACAAAAGATGAAAAATCTTTAAAAAGAGCAAGGGAATATTATGAGCTTGTTTATAAACTAAATAATGGACTTATAAAAGACCCTGTTGGACTTCCTCCAAAAACCGATTCAAATACTAGAAGTGGAAAAGCTTTGGCTGACCCTATGATTTACCTTAATGTTACTAATGTTATGAGAAAATGTGACAAGGAAAATGAGGAGCTGTATAATAAAAGGGCAGAGGAATGTATTGATTTAATATTAAACTATCATTTTAAACCTGAAATTGGGTATACTCTTGAAAACGTTGGCAATAACGGAGAATATTATGATACATATTCAAGCGGTCGTTTCGTAAATCCTGGGCATGATATGGAATGTAGCTGGTTTCTAATGAAAGAAGCATTAAGACTTAACGATACTGAAATTTTTAATAAAGCAAAGAAAATGTTTGATATGGCTTTTGAAAAAGGCTGGGATAATGAATATGACGGAATACTTTATTTTATAGATACTAAAAATTGCCCTCCTGAAAATTATGAGCATGATATGAAGTTGTGGTGGCCACATAATGAGGCACTTATTGCATCACTTATGATTTATAAGGAAACAAAAGAAGAAAAATATTTAGAAATCTTTCTTAAAGTATTAGAGTATTGCAAAAAAGTATTTTCAGATAGGGAATATGGCGAGTGGTATGGCTACCTTAGACGTGACGGACTACCTACAATGCCATCTTCTAAAGGCACTACCTTCAAAGGACCTTTTCATCTGCCTAGAATGCTTTCTATGTGCGATAAAATGCTAGACGAAATAATAGATGAACTATAAAATAAAATCTTTAAAAAACGAGCTGTTAAATTACAGCTCATTTTTTTTGCAGTTTATAAATAAAAAACAAAAACTTTATTTAAAAAAATAAATTTTAAAAAGATGATTTAAAAAACAGAAAAGTTTCAAAAAGATATTTTAAAAGAATATAAATGAATACTAAAAAGTAATATATAAATAAACTAAAAAATAAATAGGTGAAACTAAAAAACATATTGAAAAACCAAAAAAATATTAATTAAATTTTAAATAGAACGGATAGGTAAAAATAAAAAATATATAGACAAAACTAAAAAATATATAGGCAAAACTAAAAATGTAAATGTAAAATTAAAGGGAATAGATAGGTAAAGCTAAAAGAATATTGGTAAAACTTAAAAATAATTTATAGGCAAAATAAAAATATATATAAAACCAAAAAGGGAATAGACAAAATTTAAAGAGGGATAAAAAGGTAAAAAAAATACGCATCAAATACTGATGCGTAACTTTTATAAATAATCTTAGGCTTCTGCTGGTGTTGCTTTTTTAGCTCTAGTAGCTTTTTTTGGTTTTGCATTAAGAATAGCATTAGCTTTAGCTGTAAGTTGAGATTTTTTGTGTGCAGCTTTGTTGATATGAAGTAAGTTTTGCTGAGTAGCTTTATCTAGTTTACTAACAGCGTCCTTATATGCAACTTCTGTTTTAGCTTTATCTCCTGTTTCTATTGCGATGTCTAAAGCTTTAATTGAAGTCTTAAGAGCAGATTTTTGAGATTGATTTCTAAGAGCTTTTGTTTCATTGATAAGAACTCTTTTTTTAGCAGTTTTAATATTTGGCACGTTTAGCACCTCCCTTATAAAATAAACATAATATTCAGTAAGCAAGATTATAGCATTAATTTTATAAAATTGCAAGTGTTTTATTCAAAAAATCTTAAAAATATAAATTATACGATCTTAAATTTATTCAAAGCAATATAAACAGCATAGGCAAGTGCAAAATCTATAATACTATGAACTACTGTGCCAAGGCAAACGATTAATAATAAATAAACCAAAGTTGAGTTTCCGCCAGTAGATGGAAGAACAAATCCAACAGCTAGTCCTAAAACTACTGATAATGCTTCAAAAATTCCATGCACTAAAGCAATTACCAAGCCGAATAATGAAACTTTTAAGTATTTATTCTTAGTAGCTTTTAACATATCGTATTTTCTTAAAATTAAAAGACCTGCAATTATAAAGAAAATATGTGAGCCTGCCCTTAGCCAAACGAAAATATTTCCTGTTTTTATAATAAAAGCTAGTAAAGTTCCTAAATATGTAAAGACAGCGGTAACTGGTGAAATAAACATTGCGATAAAAGTTGGAACGTGTGAGCCTACTGTAAGTGACCAAACGCCAATATCGATTGTAGGAACAATATACACCATTAAAAAGCTGATAGCTGTAAGAAGTGCCGAGATTGTAATTAAACGAGTTTTGTTTAATTTTTTTTGAATTATGTTTTGGTTTTCCATAAAAATCTCTCCTTTATAGTAAATGATTAATACATTGTTAATATTATATCATTTAATTTTACTTTATTCTACTTAATTTTTTATAATAATTAATTAGAATTTGCGTAGAATAACAGTTATAATACACAAAACGAAAGGGGATGGGCTTATAATGAGTTTAAGAACAGATCTTGCAGTAGATGAAAGCGAAAAAGTTAATAATATAACAATGCTAAAAGGTTTAAAAAACGACGAAGCTTGGTTATGCGATATGAAAGTTACAAAAACTGAAATTTTAGATAAAGTAGCTGCCACGGAATTTAGAAAACCAATAGGCAAGTATGTAACTATTGAGTTTAATGATATTTCAAATGACGATAAGAAATTTACTGATTTAATAGAAATATCAGCTAGTGAACTCTCAAAAATGCTACATCTCAAAATCTCTGATACTGTTTTAGTGGTTTGTTTAGGAAACAATGAGATAACCCCTGATTCGCTAGGGCCTAAAGCATCAAAATCAGTTATTCCAACAAGGCATATAAAAGAAAAGCTAAAAAAAATATATAGTGAAAATAAATTTGCCCCGGTAGCTATTATAACCCCTGGTGTATTAGGGCAAACAGGGATAGAAACAGCTGAAATTGTACGTGGAGTAGTAAAGGAAATAAAGCCGAAAGCGGTAATTGTAATTGATGCTTTAATGTCTACTAATTTAAGTCGACTTGCAAAAACTATTCAGATAACCGATAGCGGAATAATCCCCGGCGGTGCTGATAATAAAATGCGGGCAGAAATTTCAAAAGAAACGCTAAAAGTGCCGGTGATTTCAATAGGAGTGCCGACTGTCGTTGATGCAGCGACCATTACAAAGGAGCTTATAGGAGAGGTTCTAAATATCGTAAGTGAAAATGAAGATGGCTCTAAAGGGGTTTATAACAGCTTAAATGAAAAGGAGAAACAAGATAGAATGAAAGAATGTTTATCTCCATATGAAAAGGCTTTAATTGTAACGCCAAACGAGATAGATTTTTTTATAAATGAAATTGCAAAAGTCATAGGTTATACCATTAATAAGGCACTTCATAATGATATATCAATTGAAGATATGCAGATGTTAATCTCATAATCGGTTATAAAATCCTAAGTTTTATCATATAGTTATACGATAAAACTAAAGGAGTAACAAAAAAATGGCTTTTAAAAAATTGAATAGTAAAAAATGTGTTTTCATACTATATTTAATCTTTGCTACAAGCGTAATTTATATGATAATATCACTCATAATAACCGGTGGATTTAAAAAAATTATAAAAGAAATGGTGCTTGATACGACCGTTTCAAATTATAGAGCAGGAGCGTTATATTCTGGATATAGTAAGCCTTTTTTGCCTGAATATCTTATAGCCACAGCTCTTCCGTCAACAATGGTAGCTACTCAAAATCTAGAATTTTTAAACTTCAATGATTTTTTAAATTATAACTATTTCATCGAAGAGGACGATGAGAAAAAGCCTAATAATGACAAAGGCATTGGAACGATTAAAGATGTTACGATAAAGCCAAAATCTGATAACGGATATTTAAAATATGGAAACACTTTTTTAATAGACCAAAGCAGTAAAAAACCAAACTTAGAAGAGATAATGAAAAGTCCTTTAAATCTAGCGTTTCACCCTTATGATAAAGGACCTCAAATACTAATATATCACACGCATAATAGCGAAAGTTTTAATGAAGGGGATTTATTTAGCTATAATATCGGTGATGATATAAGAAGTCAGGATAATACTAAAAATGTTATTGCAATAGGGGATACAATAGAAAAAAATTTAGAAGAAAAAAACGTTTCTGTTACCCATACTATTACTAAAAACGAGATGCAAGAATTTAATAAAAGCTATTCTAAATCAGAACTTACAGCAAAAAGCTATCTAAAAAAATATCCCACTATAAATATGTCAATTGATATTCATCGTGACACTATTATAAGTGAAAGCAATGAAAAGTATCGAACTATTGCAGAAATAGATGGAAAAAGAGCAGCACAAATTATGATAATAGTCGGCACAGGAAGCAAGGAATTGCCAAACGAGCATTGGCAAGAAAATTTGCGTACCGCTATAATACTTCAGCAAAAACTAGAGAGTAAGTATAAGGATTTATGTCGACCTATTTTAATACGAGATGCAAGATATAATATGCACCTAACGCACGGGAGTTTGTTAATAGAAATGGGAACAGATGGAAATTCACTTGAAGAGGTAGAGTACTCGGCGACTTTATTATCGCAGGCACTATCGGAGCTTATAAACGAAAGGATAACATAAGATGTTTTGTAAAGTAAAGTTAAAAGCATTTGTAAAGGCATTTACCTTTACATCTCTTGTTTTGATATTTTTACTTTCAATAATAATAGTAGACTCAAATACTAAAAAAACAGCCGGTTATATAAAAACCGGTGTTACAATAAACTTTAGCGATAATGAAATTTCATTAGATATTAAAAACGATAACTATATACTAGCTAGTGCAAAAGAAATTTTAAATGATAGTTTAGAGATAAAAAAAGTAGCAATAGAGCTTAAAAATATGGTTGGGATTTTAAATTATTATTTTAGATACTAAAAAAGAATATATAAGAAAACTAAAAAAAGGCAGCCTATAAAGCTACCTTTTAATATTTTAGTGGTGATATAAAAAAATTTACATAAACCATTTACGTTTTTTAAAATAAATAATACAGCCAATTACAATTAAAACACTAAGGGTAACTACCACTGGATAGGCGTAAGGCATAGCATATTCAGGCATTTTAAGATTCATACCATACCAGCCGGTGATTAAAGTAAGTGGCATAAAAATAGAGGCAATTATTGTGCATAAATTCATAGTTTTATTTAAGTTAATGTCAATATCTGATTGATAAGCCTCTCTTATTTGAGAGATATAGTCGCTAAGTGAGATAACATTTGAATATAATCTATCTGCTTTATTATCTAAAATTTTAAATAGCTTTATTGTTTTATCGTCGAAAAACTCGTTATCATTTTCATCGATGAAACTAAAGATATCTGAAAGTTGTTGATAAAAACGTTTTAAGTACATTAATTGTTTTCTGATTTTCATTAAATCCGTAATGAAATTTGCACGTTGTTTTTTTAGTAAAACATCTTCGTCTAGCTGATTTACTCTATTTTCAAAGCTTTCAATATAACTGTTGTTTTGGGCGATTAACTGCTCAAAGAATGTCCAAAGAATTCTGCCAAAGTTTAGATTTACAGTATTTTCAGTATTGATTTTTTGAAAAATCTCCTCAATTCCTGAAATATTCGAGCAGGCAATAATAAGACTTTCTTTTTGCAAAAAGATATGAACTACATCGGAGGGCGTTGAATTTTTTGAAAAATTAATTACCTTAGCGCAGATAAGGTCAAGATTATCATGACTTTCAAATCTAGGATTGTGGATTGAAAGCTCTGAGGTTATAGCTTTTTTAGAGGATTTTGTTATGATACTAATAACATCAGCACTGATAGGCTCATCGGCAAAAAGGTAAATTAAAGGATTGTCTGCTGTGCTTTCGGGCGGAATTTGGTTGTCATTTAGCTCTTGTTGCTTTATGATTTTATTGTTTTTTAAATGATAAACTAGCAAAATATTCACTACTTTCTTAAATTCATTTTATTATCTTATTTTATCATATTTATAAAAATAAAGCAACTTGCAATATTCTTTTGAGGGAATTATCGTTAAATGACTGTTGATTTTAGGCTTGTTATTTGGTATAATTTATCTTATAAAAATAAGTGTTGAAAGTTGTAAGGTTTATTATGGAATATTATATAGGAATAGATTTAGGCGGAACTAATATTGCGTGTGGTTTGGTTAATGAAAAGTATGAAATACTATTAAAAAAAAGTATAAAAACAGCTCTTCCAAGAACTGCAACTGCTATAACTGAAGATATGGCAAAGCTAGCATTATCAGTTATTTACGAGTATGGACTTAAAAAAGAAGATATAAAGTGGATAGGGATAGGCTCACCGGGAGCTGTAAATTTTAAAACCGGAATAGTCGAGCGATTTAATAAAATACATATGGACTTTTTCCCGATGGCAGAGATGATTTATAATCTTACTAATATTAAAACCTTTCTTGAAAACGATGCAAATGCAGCAGTGTTCGGTGAGTATCTTGCCGGTAGTGCTAAGGAATATAACGAAGTTGTAATGATTACAATAGGTACAGGAATTGGCGGAGGCGTTATTTTAAATGGCAAAATAATGCGTGGCTTTAATTATGCTGCAACAGAGTTTGGTCATATGGTAATAAATCAAGATGGTAGACAATGTAGTTGCGGAAGAAAAGGCTGTTTTGAAACGTTAGCATCGGCTACCGGTCTTATAACTACAACAAAAGAATTTATAGAAAAATATCCCGATACCACTTTAAAAAACCTTGATAGAATATCCGGGCGGTCGGCTTTTGCGGAGATGTTAAAAGGGGATAATGTATCAAAAATGGTGGTAGAAAAATATATTTCAGACTTAGCATGTGGCGTTACAAATCTCATAAATATCTTTCAGCCAGATGTGTTTTTAATCGGAGGCGGAATTTCTAGTGAGGGGAATTCTCTACTTTGCCCGCTAAGAGAAAAAGTAGCGGAGCTGTCGTATACTAAATATGCTAAAAAGCAAACTTTAATTAAAGCCGCAACTTTGCACGGAGATGCTGGTATTATAGGGGCTTCAATGCTTGGAAAACAAATAGATTAGAAGCTTTTATAAAGGCGTTTTAATAATAGAAAAATAATTATTTTATAATCGTAATTTCCTTTGACAAAGAGAGGTTTAAATGGTATTATTTGTATAACAATTTAATATCTACAATAAGGAAGGAATGATTATTTATATGAATACTAATGCACAGCCTTTTAGCGTGGCAAATCGCTACGCAGACTCTTATGCTAAAATAAAAAAATCAGGCTTTGAGTTTGGAAAATTACCAGAGGGTAGCGGTTTTTTTGAAACTTCAGAAGTGCTATCTCTACCACAAGCAAAAGGGGATAGTCGTTATGTTTATGGTAAAAATGGATTTACATTTTGGTGCTATTCTTCCGGATATATGCACGCAAACGAAGGATGTCTTTGCTATTTTTTAAGAGCTAATGAATGGGGCGAGCCAAAAATAGCTTTTTTTGCAACGTTTAAAAGGGAAAATGAAGAAAACGAGGTAATTCCTCTTTTAGGTGTTCCTGATTCTACCGATAAAGCGGTTAGATATACTGTTTTTAATAAAGATTTTGTTACATATATTACGCAGTTTAACGGAGTACTATTCTCTGTTAGAGCTTTTGTTACGAGTGAAAATAAACTAGCATTTACTATTACTACTGAAAATAAATCAGACGAAGAAATAGATGTTAGCATTTCATCATACTTTAATCCATTTATGCTACACGCTTCTTTTGAGTGGGTTGAGAATAGATGGTTTAGAGAGGCTAAGATTTTTGAAGTTACTAAAAATAATCTTCCTTCTTTTACTGTTTGTTGTAATGAAAATATTAGTAGAACAGAGCAACTTCGCAATTTTGGTGTTGTTATTCGTAATTTCACAGGCGAAAATGCTACTCTTTTATCACACGAAGAAACTACTTCACGATTAGATTATGTTGGTGGTAGCAGAAGTAGTGTTAATATGCCAAGAAGTCTTAAAAAAGGCGGTTTTGCAGCAAAACAAACAGATACAGCTTTTACGGAAGTTGCTATTTGTGGCGACTTATTAAATATTAAGCTAAAGCCGTATGCTAAGGCTCGTGAAGATATTCTTTTAGACGGATATTCTTATAAAGAGTGGAATGATGCCCCTAGTGATGTTTTCGATTATAAGCTAACAGCTGATAAAATGGATAACTGGCTATCTGAAATAATTTCAGATGTAGACGAGATGGAATTTGATTTTAACTTTAAAGAAACAAAAGATGCGCCTATTTCTGCTAATTCTTTTAATCTGTTTTTAAATCACGTTAAAACGCAAGTTCAGTTTTGTGCATTATTAAAAGGGTACACATCACCAGGTGCCGATTCATTAATTGGTGTTCGTGATGTTACACAAGCACTTGAAGCATATCTTATGTGGGAGCCTAAAAAATCTCGTGAAAAGTTGCTTGAAGTTTTTAAATTTGAAGATGTATCAGGACGTTTCCCACGTCAATACTCACTTCCAACGCACGAGGGTGTTATTCCAAATATGGATATAAGGCAGTTTATCGATCAAGGTGTTTGGGTTATAAGCACTATTAGTACCTATTTAAGATACACTAATGATATGTCTATTTTAGACGAAGATGTATCTTATATTGAAATACTAGACGATAAGGCTACTATTAAATTCAGTGATAAACACGATTCTGTTCTTTGCCATTTAATTACAGTTATGGATTGGCTTGTTGATAAAATTGATAGTCGTACTAATTGTGTTCGTGTGCTTTTTGGCGACTGGAACGATGCCTTAGACGGACTCGGCGTATCTAAAGACGGTAAGAGTGAATTTGGCACTGGTGTATCGGTTATGGCAACAACTCAGGTATGGCAAAATCTAGCTGAAATGGCTCAAATTTTAAAGCTAATTGATGAGAATAAATACGCAGAAAAAATAAATGAATATTTAAAAACAGCAGATCTTATAGAGCAGGGTCTACATAAATTTGCAATAGTATCAAACGAAAAAGGCGAGAAACGCATAGCACATGGTTGGGGAGATAAAGGCAGTTATTATGTGGCTTCATTTAATGACCCTGATAACAAGGCAAGGCTAAGTCTTACCTCACACGCATTTTGGGTGCTTTCAGGATTATATAGAAATAGTCACGATTTAGCAAAAATGCTTGATGATAATATCTTGGCACTAGATGCTAAATATGGTATTAAAACCTTTGATCCCGGCTTTTCATCAGACGCACCAGGTGTTGGAAGAATTCCTAAACTACCAATAGGAACAGCAGAAAATGGCGCAACATATGTTCATGCGTCGGTGTTTGGAATTATGGCTTTATTCGAGCTTGGTGATTATGAAAACGCATGGAAACAGCTTGTAAAAGTATTACCATTTACTCATGAAATGACGTCAGTAGCACCTTTTGTTATGCCTAATTCATATGGTTATAACATCGAAAAAAATATTGATGGACAGTCAATGAGCGATTGGCAAACAGGTAGCTCAAATGTTTTAATAAAACTATTAACTCGCTGTGTTATAGGAATTAATCCATGCTTTGATGGTGTGTGGCTACGTCCTGCAACATATTGCCCATTTGATAGCTATTCGTTTAAAGGAAACGTTAAAAATACACCGTTTACATTTAACTTTAATAAGACAAATGATGAAAAAACTACTTTATCTGTAAATGGAAAAGAAATTTTACCGACCTACTCTGATGTTTTAAAAGAAGAGGCATATTTTATCGAAGAGTCTTATTTTAAAAATAATATTATTGTAGAATTTAACACTAACAAATAAATTAATTAATTAGATATAAATGAAAGAAGGATACTTAAATGGTTAAATTCGGAACAGGCGGTTGGCGTGCTATAATCGGTGATGATTTTACTAAACATAATCTATTATTATTAGGTACGGCAGTGGCACATAAAATTCATAATGAAAAAGCAGAGGACAAAGGAATTGTAATAGGATATGACAGAAGATTTTTATCTTCTCAGTCTGCAATTTGGATGGCGGAGCTTATGGCTGGAGAAAATATCAAATGTAAAATAATTACCTTTGAAGCGCCGACTCCTCTTATAATGTATGCTGTAAAATATTATGATTGCCCTTATGGTATGGCAATTACCGCAAGTCATAACCCGGCTATTTATAACGGTGTAAAACTCTTTACTAAAGGCGGTCGAGATGCCGATGAAGTTGTGACTGGTGAGCTTGAAGTTATTATAGAAAAAGTAACAAATGAAAATAAACCATACAACATAGTTCCATATGAAGAGGGACTAAAATCAGGAATGATAGAAATAGTAAATCCTCAAAATGCGTATCTTGATTCAATTATTGGCTCTGTTGATATGGAAGCTATTAGTAAACGTTCACTTCGTGTTTGCCTTGACCCTATGTATGGCGTTTCAAAAACATCTCTTCAAATTGTACTCCTTACAGCTCGTTGTGATGTTGAAGTAATCCACGATAGACACGATACTTTGTTTGGAGGTAGACTACCAGCTCCGACAGCTAAAACTCTTTTTGCACTTCAAAACTATGTAGTAGAGCATCATATGGACGTTGGTATTGCTACTGATGGTGATGCTGATAGACTTGGTATTATTGATGATAAGGGAAATTTTGTTCATCCAAATCAAATTCTCGTAATTTTATATTACTATTTAATGAAGTATAAAAACTGGAGAGGTGCTGTTGTTCGTAATAATTCCACTACCCATATGCTAGATAAAGTAGCTAAAGCATTCGGGCAAGAATGTATAGAAGTGCCGGTTGGATTTAAGTATATATCAGCAGGTATGGACAAATATGATGCAATTATTGGCGGAGAGTCCTCTGGCGGACT
>JAVVYT010000022.1:0-14458 GCA_036650995.1 Clostridia bacterium
TGAATTTTATTAGAATAATTCGGTAATGGAAAAGGCTAAAACGGGCATGCCTGTTCCAACATCATAAGGTACTATTTGATGAACAAAGGCGTTGTTGCAATAAGAAATTTCTGTTTTGCCGATAACATTAGTGTCTAGAGATATTATTATTTTGTTGTCGTGAGAGGAGTAGCTTTGTACGTTAGCTTTTGCACCATTTATTGAAATGTCAAACTGTGCAAGGACGTACGGAGCTTCGATTGTGGTAATAAAACCTACTACATTTTCAAAGCTAAAGGTAATCTCATTATCCGAAGTTTTAGTGGCTTTTGTAAGGTTTGGCGCTTTTGCCGATGGTAGCTTTTTGTAGGTTTCGCTAAGGGCAACGTTTGCTAGTCGTTCACCTATTGAAATGTTTGCAAGGGAATTGTTGTGGATAGCATCGCTAAGCCCTAAATCAATAGTAGGTACTATAAAAACATTTGGTATTTTGATAGCAATTTGACGTTGTATTTCACGGATAGCGCCCCAACTTAAATCTCGAGGGGTGTTGCCGATGTCTAGTATTTTGTTTAGCTGTACTGTATAAATTGGAAGTGCTTTATCTTTAAAATCACGACGAACGTTTTCTGTAAATAATTTAAATCTGTCAAAATAAGTGTCGGTTAGATGTAAATCTGCGTCAGTGCAACCCTGATACCATAGAATTCCTGCAACGTGCATATCATTATCTGTACAGTCGGAAACTACATTTATCATATTAGCGTATAGCTCGCCCTCTTCGTTTGTATTCCAAGAAGAAAGAGCAGAGCCACCTCTTGAGGTTTGGATAAGTCCGATAGGGTAGCCTAAAAATCTCTTCATTTTTTTACCAAAGGCAAGGTATGGGCAGTGTCCGGGGTTTGCACCCTCTGAATTTACTTCGTGAACAGAGTTTGTAGAGTCGTTCATAGGGTGAGAGGCTATATCCCAGTTTTGGGAGTTGCGATATAGATGTACACCTAGCTCCATTGTATCTTCAATAGGCGTTCTTGAGTACCCTGCGGAGTTGCTTTGTCCGGCTATAATAAATAAATCACCAATGCCAAAATGGAAGATTGAGTCGCCACGGAGCGCCCAGGTACAGCCATTAATGTTGGTCATAATGCCACTTTCTATGCGGTAAAGTCCACCGGCAGGAACGTCTTTAAAGGTAATTGTAAAATGGCTATCATCGATAAAGTCTGCCATTTTCCAATCGACTACTGAAAGGTTGTAGTCCTCTGATACGATTTTTAGCCAAACGTATTTGTGGTCATCATCGATTATATAGCTACCTTTAATAGTGATGTCTGCCTTGCCATTTTTTTGCTGAATGATTTGAAAATTTGAAACACCTTTAAGATTTGTTACATTAGTTGACATTTTTTTATTTCTTCTTTCTTTTTTATAAATAATAGTTTATAATAATATAATTGAAACTTATAATATGAAGATAAATTAATTAAAGGAAGCTTTTTATGAAATTTTTAAATATTGCGTTAATAGAACCCGAAATACCACAAAACACTGGAAACATCTCTCGCACCTGTGCTTGCACGGGGATAGCACTTCATTTAGTGAAACCTATGGGTTTTGAGATAAATGATAAACAGTTAAAACGTGCAGGGCTTGACTACTGGAATATGCTAGACGTTACTATCTATGAAAGCTTAGAGGAGTTTAACGAAAAGACAAAGGATTTTCCTCATTACTATGTGACAACAAAAGGGAAGAGCAATTATGATAAAGTTTGTTATGAAGAAAACTGCTTTATAGTGTTCGGAAAAGAAACTAAAGGACTACCTGAAAAGCTTTTATATGAAAATTATGATAGATGTATAAGAATTCCAATGGTAAAATCCGCTCGTAGCTTAAATCTTTCTAATAGCGTCGCTATTGTGGCGTATGAGGCACTTCGTCAAAACGATTTTGCCGACCTTTTGCTAGAGGGACATCTTACAGAATATTAAAATATTATAATATCAAGATATAAAATTATTAAGATACTAAGATATCTAAATATCAAGAAACTAAATATCAAGAAACTAAACTACTAAGCTATTATAATGTCAAGATATTAAACTACTAAGCTATTATAATGTCAAGATATTAAATTAAAAAAAGACTAAATTATTAAGCTACTAAGATAGTAAGAGTAGCTTAAATTAAATTTTGCCTTCGGTGATGATAAAACCATACTGTTCAAGGTGGTTATTTTGAAAACCTCGATAGCCTTTAATGTTACTTCTATATATAGTAACATCGTAGTCGTTTAAATTCACATATAATTTAAGGAATTTATTGCCAAAAGCACGTGTTATTTTAAGTAATGCGTGTTCTTTTTTTATCTCAAAAGAGCCACTAAAGATGCCTTTGTTATTAGCTCTTAATTTACCAAGACGTCTAAAATGGTCAAGAAGAAATTCGTTTTGCATATCCTCTCTAAAGCAGACTCTGTTATATGGGTCTTTAAGCCCTTGCATACCTATTTCATCGCCATAGTAGACGCATGGAATACCAGGCAAAAAATAAAGAATTGTGCTTGCTGAGAGCAACAGTTTTTCAGCTAGTTTATACTGCTCATCTGAGAGGGAGAAGTTAGCGGAATTTTCCTTTGCGGGATACTCAGAGGTGTAAAGTCCTAAAACAGTTAGAATTCGCTCAGTATCGTGCGTTGAAAGAAGATTCATCAATACTTCAAGGCAGGGACGTGGATAGTTTTCGCAGATTTCTAAAATCTCGTTTATAAAACCGTCTACATCGTGGGTTTTGAGGAGTTTTATTATAGAGTCTTTCCAGACGTAGTTCATAACAGTATCAAGCTCGTCACCTAGTAGAAATTTTCTGCGACTGCCATAGCTAAGTTTAGTGGTGGCATCTTCCCAAACTTCGCCAATTATAAGGGCGTTAGGGTCAGTTTCTTTAACCCTTGTGCGAAGTCTTTCGATAAATAAATCGGGAAGTTCGTCAGCAACATCAAGTCGCCAACCTTTAGCGCCTAGCTCTTGCCATTTGTGCAAAACACCGTGAGGTCCTGTGATGAAGTCAAGATATTTGCGGTCGGTTTCACGAACGTTTGGCAAGGTTTTAAAGCCCCACCAGCAGTCGTAGATATCCTTGTTATCGTAGAAGGTGTACCAGGACTTATAGGGGGAATTATCGGAATTATAGGCACCATTTGACGGATAGTGTGAGTATTTGTTGAAGTAGATGCTGTCATCACCTGTGTGTGAAAAAACGCCATCTAAAATAATTTCTATCTCTAAAGCCTTTGCTTTTTCGCAGAGCTTTTTGAAGTCCTCGTTTGTGCCTAAAAATGGGTCAACTTTGGTGTAATCGGCGGTGTTGTAGCGGTGGTTTGAGGCAGCTTCAAAGATAGGATTTAGGTAAATTACAGTAGTGCCTAAGGATTTTATATATGGAAGCTTTTCGATAATACCTTTTATGTTGCCCATAAAAAAGTCGGTGGCTGTGTAATTTTGTGTGTTGTAGATGAAATCAGGAGTACCGCCCCAATCCTCTCTAATAATTCGCTCGTTTTTAGCCCCGTCTTTAATAGTTATATCGGCTTTTGCAAATCTATCAGGAAAGATTTGGTACATAATACCACCTTTAAAATTTCGAGGAGTTTTAAAGTTTTTGTCATAAACAGTTAGTTGCCATTCGGGTAAAAAATCCCCAATGTCAAGCTCACCGGCACTGTTTCGTCCACAAAATAAAGTGTTAGTGTGGCCATAAATTTCAAAACGATAAAAATATAAACCCTTTTTTTCTACAAAAAATTCGGTAGTGTATATGTTAAAATCTTTATCGGTCGCTATTTTGGTAAGGATATATTTAAAGGTATCCTTGTAGTCGTCGCTTCTTAAAATGAGCGCAATGGTGTCGTCCTTATAATCGTTTGACATTTTTATGGTAAAACGAACCTTTTCAAATTCACGAATAGCACCAAAAGGAGTTTTATATTCAATATTTCTAGAGCAGAACAAAATTTTATTTTCCATTTCTACCTCGCCATAATTATTTTTATTAGTTTTATCTGAAAAATAGGATTTTTTGAAATCGCTTTTTTGAAATCGGCTTTTTTTAAATGCTAAGATTTAAATTTAAAGGCAATTTTCAAACGAAACTAATAAATTATAAGTTAATTATATACACATAAGTCCAATAAATCAATAAAATAACCAAAAATACTGTAAAATACACAGCAATTTGAATAAAAATTCTTTTGGTTTGTATATTTTTATAATTATTGTTGATTTTCTCAATCTTTGGTAGTATAATATAAACAAAAAGAACTAAATCTGTAAATTTTCTTAAATGTTTTGCCAAAATCAGACAATCTAATAACCTAAAGTTTATAGTTTAGTTTGAGCAATTAACTTTGGTAAAAAGCTTGGTATTACTCTAAAATGTAAAACTTCACCTAACTATCTTTACTTTAAAAAGGCGGATTTTAAAAGCACAAATTTTATACGTTGTAAAGTTTGTAAAAGCAAGCTCTAAATTTTTTAAAGAAAAGCTATCAAGTAGAAAAGGTAAAAATTTTAAAAAAGTAGACAACAAGAAAGTAATACCGACTGTAAAACCGCAACGAGTGGTAAACAATTTATTAAAATGGGAACTGCAAAATCAAAAGATTAAAAGCATTTTCCATTAGTTAAAACCTTTTAAGTTTTATTTACAAATAATTTTTAAGCTTTAGATATAAGCGAAAGGAATGATTGAAATGACCCTTAGCAATAATTTAAAACGTTTTCATGGAGGTATTGAATATAAAGCATATAATTCTTTAGGTTGTCATAAACTTGAAAGTGGAGAGTATATTTTCAGAGTTTGGGCACCAAACGCAGTAGAGGTATATGTTACAGGAGATTTTTGCGATTGGGATTATTATATGAATCCTATGAAAAAAATTACTGATGAAGGGGTATACGAAGCTAAAGTTTCTAATGCGTATGAGTATGCTAATTATAAATACGTTATCGTAACCCGTGATAATAAAGAAATTTTAAAAGCAGACCCATACGCTTTTCACGCAGAAACAAGACCCGGCACCGCCTCTAAGGTTTATACCCTAGAAGATTATAAATGGAATGATGCTAAGTGGTTAGAGGAACGTGCAGAGAAGGATTTTGAGAATAGTCCTATTAATATTTACGAGTTAAACTTAGGCTCATGGCAAAAGCACCCTGACGGTAATTTCTTTACATATAGAGAGAACGCAAAAGCGGTAGTTGATTATATTAAAAAAATGGGCTATACCCATATAGAGCTTATGCCAATTACCGAATATCCATATGATAAGTCTTGGGGGTATCAGGTAACAGGCTATTTTGCTCCTACCTCGAGATATGGTATTCCTGAAGATTTTCGCTATTTTGTAGACGAGTGTCATAAGGCAAATATCGGTGTTATCCTAGACTGGGTACCAGCGCACTTCCCGAAAGATGCTTATGGACTTTACGAGTTTGACGGCAGCTGTTGTTACGAATACACCGATACTAGAAAGAGTGAGCATGCCGATTGGGGAACACGTGTATTTGATTATAGTAGAAACGAAGTTGTATCATTTTTAATCTCCTCTGCTTGTTTTTGGATAGAGCAGTATCATATAGACGGACTTCGTGTAGACGCTGTTGCATCAATGCTTTATCTTGATTATGGTAGAACAGACGGAAACTGGGTACCAAACAGATATGGTGGAAATGGAAACCTTGAGGCAATGGAATTTTTAAAGTCATTAAATAATAGAGTAATAGGCACCTACCCCGGCGCATTAATGATAGCAGAAGAGTCAACTGCCTGGCCAAAAATTTCACACCCTGTTAAAGACGGTGGCTTAGGATTTAGCTTTAAATGGAATATGGGCTGGATGAATGATACAATTCAGTATTTCAGCACCGACCCTTATTTTAGAGCAGGCTCTCACCACAACATAACATTTTCTTTGACATATGCTTTTGCGGAGAATTTTATTCTTCCATTATCGCATGACGAGGTAGTGCATGGCAAGGCATCACTCATTCAAAAAATGCCGGGTACTTATGAAGATAAATTTGCAAATCTTAGAGCATATTTTATGTATATGTTTGCACATCCAGGTAAAAAGCTTATGTTTATGGGCTGTGAATTTGCTCAGTTTATCGAGTGGAATGACGAGCAAGAGTTAGACTGGTTTTTACTAGGCAGTGATATGCACAAAGCGTTTCATACTTTTACTAAAACACTGAATAAGTTCTATAAAAACACCAAAGAGTTCTGGGAGCTAGACAATACGTGGGACGGTTTCTACTGGATAGCTTGTGACGATAATTTGCAGAATGTAATTAGTTTTGTACGTCGTGATAAAGCCAAAGAAGAGGTTATTATAGTATGTAACTTCTCTGCTATAACTCTAGAAAACTATAAAATCGGAGTTTCAAAAAAAGGCACATACAAAAGATTACTATCTAGTGATGACGGAGTTTTCGGTGGTGAAAACAGAATAAAAACATCGATTACAGCCAAAAAAGACACTGTTCACAATATGCCATACAGTATAAATCTCACACTACCGGCATTTTCAGTTACATATTATAAAGTAGCACCGACACCTATTAAGAAAAAAACAGATATTAATAAAAAATAAAAAAACTCTCTTGAAAGGAAGGACAACGCAATGAAAAGAAAGAAGGAAATGCTAGCAATGCTACTTGCGGGAGGACAAGGCAGTAGACTTTATGTTTTAACGCAGGAATTAGCAAAACCCGCAGTCCCGTTTGGTGGAAAATATAGAATTATAGATTTTACGCTATCCAACTGTATTAATTCGCATATTGATACTATTGGCGTACTAACACAGTACAAGCCATTACTTCTAAACAGCTATATTGGCAATGGACAGCCTTGGGATTTAGACCGAATTAACGGAGGAGTTACTATTCTTCAGCCATTTATGTCGGCTGATTTAGGGCATTGGTATAAAGGAACAGCGAATGCGATTTTCCAAAATATCACATTTATCGAGCAGTATAACCCTGACTATGTACTTATTTTATCGGGAGATCATATCTATAAAATGGATTATGATAAGATGTTAAAATATCATAAAGAAAAAGGCGCAGATGCTACCATTGCAGTACTTAATGTGCCGATAGATCAAGCAAGTCGTTTTGGAATTATGAATACCGATGATGATAACAAGGTATTAGAATTTCAGGAGAAACCAGAGCATCCTATTTCCACTAAAGCATCAATGGGTGTTTATATCTTCACCTGGGAAAAACTTCGTCACTATCTAATTAAAGACGAAGAAACAGCAGGAAGTAGCAACGACTTTGGTAAAAACATTATCCCTGATATGCTAAATTCCGGCGAAAAGATGTTTGCATATGCCTTTGACGGATACTGGAAAGATGTTGGTACTATTGAAAGTCTTTGGGAGGCTAATATGGATTTATTAGACCCTAAGATGATTAATATAAACGATAGTAAATGGCGTATTTATGGAAGAAATAGCGGTAGTCGTCCACATTATATTGGTGATACTGCCACCATTAGCAACTCGCTAATTACTGAGGGCGGAGAGATAAATGGTAACGTAAGTGATAGTGTAATTTCTTCTGACGTAGTAATAGAAGAGGGCGCTAATATTAGTTTCTCTGTTATTATGAAAGGCGCTAGAATTAAAAAAGGTGCTATCATTAAATATGCAATTATAGCAGACGATGCTGTTATCGGTGAAAATGCGGTAGTCGGCAAAGCTCCTGAGGAAAAAGACGATGATGAAGTATGGGGCATTGCAGTAGTAGGACGTGGCGCTAAAGTTTCTGATAATTGTGTTGTTAAAATGGGCGATAAAATAGAGCCCGAAGTAATAGTAAAAGAGGGTAAATAGAAAGGAGAAATAGTTATGGCAATGGCTTGTGTATTATTTGGTAACAGTTATTTTCAAACTAACAATCCGATTGCAAAAGGGCGAGCATTATCATCTATCCCTTACGGCGGAAGATATAGAAATATAGATTTTATTTTATCATCTCTAGTAGAGGCTAAGGTAAGTAATATCGTCGTTACTGTTATATCGGATTATAGCTCATTACGTGACCATATAGGATCAGGTAAGGATTGGGATTTAGCCAGAAAAAATGGTGGTATAAAAATTATGACTCCATATTCAGGCTTTACAAGTACTAAAATTTCAAATAAAATTGAAGCATTACATAATCTTAAAAAATATCTTGAGGATTTAACAGAAGAGTATATAATTCTATCCGACTGTAATTATATTATGACTTTTGATTTTGAAGAGATGTTAGAGCAACATATTAAAAACGAAGCATTTATCACCGCCTACTATAAAATGGACGTTGCAACAGAGGAAGAAAATATTTCTCTAGCTGTAAATGACGAGGGCAGAATTACAAATGCTAAGATAGTAAAGCCATCTAAGAATAAAATTAAATCTCTTATAAACACCTTTATAATGTCTACAAAAGATTTAATAGAGCAGGTGGATATTGCAATTTCAAAACGTTGGGAAAGCTTTGAGCTTGATGTTGTACTTAGAAATATCGACAAGAAAAAAGTTTTTGGCTTTTTACACGAAGGATATTCAAGAAGTATTTATTCAGTTTATGATTTTTATAGAGCAAATAAGGAAATACTAAATTATGAAGTTCGTAAAAATCTATTCGAGGGAGAAGTACCAATAATTACAAAAGTAAAAGACTCTATTCCAACAAAATATGGTGCAGAGAATAAAGTACGCAACTCACTAATTGCCGATGGTTGTACCATTGACGGTGAGGTTATAAATAGCGTAATCTTTAGAGGAGCAAAGATTGGAAAAGGCGCTAAACTTAAAGATTGTATTATAATGCAAAATTCAATTATAGAAGAGGGAGCAAACCTTACCTGTGTAATTTGTGATAAAAATACAGAGGTATCTACCGGAAGTAATTTGGTAGGTCAAGAAGATTATCCATTTTATATTGAAAAAAATGCAAAAGTATAGTATAATAGAATAATCTAAAATATTTAAAAGGCCTTAAAACGGCTTTTTAAATATTTTTATACGAAACTTAATATTTTATAAAAGTGTGGCAAACTTAGAGAAAACCTAACTTTTGGCGAAAAACTATTCTCTCTATTTTATAAAAAAAAGGATGATTTTTTTGAAAATATTATATGCTGCCAGCGAAGCATCACCGTTTATCAAAGTAGGCGGACTTGGCGACGTTGCAGGGTCGCTACCAAAAGCTCTTTGCGATAAGGGCGAAGATGCCAGAGTTATCATTCCACTTTATAGTGCGATAAGAGCAGAACTTCGTGAAAATCTTACGTTTATAACAAATTTTGAGATTACCCTTGGTTGGCGTAAATCGTATTGTGGAATTTTTACTACTACTGTTAATGGAGTAATTTATTATTTTATTGATAACGAACGTTACTTTAATAGAGGCAAAATTTATGGCGAGTTTGATGATGCAGAGAGATTTGCATTCTTTTCCAAAGCTGTTGTTGATGTGCTTCCATACATTGACTTTTATCCCGATGTAATAAACGCAAACGATTGGCATACAGCGTTAGTGCCGGTTTACCTTAACTTGCAGTATCGTCATATTCCTGAGTATCAAAATATTCGTACAGTTTTCTCAATCCATAATATAGAATTCCAGGGCAAGTATGGTCCTGAAATACTTGAAAAGGTGTTTGGAATATCCTCTTATCATACAGGTCTTATGTATTATGGTGAGTGTATAAACCTTATGAAAGCTGCTATTGAGTGCTGTGACAAAATAGTTACTGTATCTAAAACATATGCGCAGGAGATTTTAAATCCATACTTTGCATTTGGCTTAGATTCGATATTAAGAGATAGGCAGTATAAACTTTGTGGCATTGTAAATGGAATAGACACCGATACTTTCAATCCTGAAACCGATAAATATTTATATAAAAACTACTCTTTCAAAACCCGTAATTTCAAGTTTTTAAATAAAAAGGGACTTCAAGAGGAAATGGGACTTCCAATTCGTTCAGATGTTCCATTTATTGGTATGGTAACAAGGCTTACCTCTCAAAAGGGGCTTGACTTATTCCGTCCTATAATGCACGAGTTACTAGCTAAAGACGTTCAGTTTATAGTGCTAGGCTCAGGGGATAGTGGATATGAGGAGTTTATGCGTCATTTTGAGTATAAATATCACGATAAAATGCGTGCGTATATTGGTTTTAACCCTGAAGTTGCGTCTAAAATCTATGGCTCGTGTGATATGTTTCTAATGCCATCAAAATCAGAGCCGTGTGGACTAGCGCAGATGATAGCACTTAGATATGGCACCATTCCTATTGTAAACGCAGTTGGCGGACTACGAGATACCGTTATCCCATACAACCCAATTGACAAGAGCGGAAATGGTATTAACTTTCAAACATACAATTCATATGATATGTTAGATGCCATTAATCGTGCACTTGACATCTATTATAATAAAGATGACTTTGCAGCGATTAAGAAAAATGCTATGAGTGGCGATTATAGTTGGAGTAAGGCTGTATTAGAATATATGGCTGTATACCATAATTTATAAAGAATAGAAATGGAGTAACTAGATGTTATTAACTAAAATTATGATTAAAGAATTACTTGAAAACAAAATTACAATTCAATTTGGATGTAGTGTAGAAGATGCATCGGCAAGACAGATTTACGAAGGCTTAATTGAAGTTGTAAATGATGTTTTAGGTGAAAACAGAGCAAAATCTCTAAAAGCGCAGAAAGACACAAAAAAAGTTTACTATATGTCAATGGAATTTTTAGTAGGCAGGTCTTTAAAAAACAACCTTTATAATCTAGGAATTGAAAAAGATGTTGCAGAGGTTTTAAAGAAAATGGGTATCGATTTAGAAGATATTTATAATCTAGAGCCTGATGCAGGTCTTGGAAATGGTGGACTTGGTAGACTAGCATCTTGTTACCTAGACGGTCTTACAACCCTAGACTATCCGGCAACAGGATTTTCAATTCGTTATGAGTATGGTATTTTCAAGCAAGAAATTATTGATGACAAACAGGTTGAATTCCCTGATAACTGGCTTAAAATGGGTGCTAAATGGTTAGTTACACGTGAAGACGAGTATATGGAAGTTTTGTTTGACGGAGAAGTTCACGAAGAGTGGACAGAAAACGGACTTAAAACAATTCATTCAAACTATGACACAGTAATAGCAGTGCCACACGATTTATATATCTCAGGGCATAAAACAAATAATGTAAATACTTTGCGTTTATGGAGTGCTCAGACAGAAAATTCCTTCGATTTAGGATTATTTTCAAAAGGTCAGTATGATAAAGCAGCAGCTAAAAAGAATATAACAGAGGCTATTTCAAAGGTTTTATATCCAGCAGATGATAATATTGAGGGTAAAAATCTAAGACTTCGTCAGCAGTATTTCTTCGTTAGTGCATCTCTTCAAACAATTCTTAGAAATCATATGAAAGAGTTTAAAACACTTGATAATCTAGCAGATAAAGTTATTATCCATATAAATGACACCCACCCAGCACTTTGCGTGCCGGAGCTTATGCGTCTATTAATGGACGAGTACGAGTATAATTGGGACGATGCGTATTCAATCACCTGTAAAACACTAGCATATACAAATCACACTATTATGCAAGAAGCTCTTGAAAAATGGCCGGTTGATTTATTCAAAGCTCGCCTACCACGAATTTTCAGTATCGTTAAAGAGATAAACAGAAGATTTTGCGAGTTTGTATATAAAGAGCATCACGACAAACTAGATAAACTATCAAGCCTTGCAATAATTGACGGTGGTATGGTGAAGATGGCTAATATGTGCGTTATCTGTTGCTTTAGCGTTAATGGCGTATCTAAGTTACATTCAGATATTCTTAAAAACAAGCTATTTAAAGACTATAATGATATCTTTGCAGGCAAGCTTACAAATGTTACAAATGGTATCACACATCGTCGTTGGCTATGTCAATCAAACCCACTTCTTTCAAACTATCTAGAGGAGCTTCTTCATACTAATTTTGAAGAGGACCTAGAGAAGATTGAAGGTCTTAATAAATTTGCTGATGATAAAAACGTGCTAGATAAGCTATTTGATATTAAGTATCAAAATAAAGTTCGTTTAGCTAAGTATATCGCAGAAAATAACGGAATTATTGTAAATCCGTCCTCTATCTTTGATGTGCAGGTAAAACGTCTACACGAGTACAAACGTCAGCTACTAAACGCACTTAATATCTATTACCTTTACAGAAAAATCAAGTATGAGCATATGATAATAGAGCCACGCACCTTTATCTTTGCGGCTAAGGCATCGGCAGGCTATGTTATGGCGAAAGAGATTATTTACTTTATAAACAGTCTAGCTGAAATGGTAAATAATGACCCTTACGTGCGTGATTTTATCAAGGTAGTATTTATTGCAGATTATAAAGTATCATTAGCTGAAATTATAATGCCGGCTGCTGATATTTCAGAGCAGATAAGCCAAGCAGGTATGGAGGCTTCGGGAACTGGTAATATGAAGCTTATGATAAATGGCGCTGTTACTGTTGGTACTATGGACGGAGCTAATATCGAGATTTACGATGCTGTTGGTAAAGATAATATCTTTATTTTTGGTATGGATGCAAAACAGGTAAATGATCTTTATATTTCAGATTATAAATCAAGATGGTACTATGAAAATATTCCGGACCTTAAAGTTTTGATAGACGGTATGAAAAACAAAGAAGTTGCAGGAAGAGATTTTTCATATATTGCCGATTACCTTATTACAAATGATAGGTATATGTCCCTTGCTGATTTTGAGAGCTATCGTGATATCCAAAAAGTAGTAAACGACACCTATGCAGATAAATACAAATGGAGTAATATGAGCCTTAAAAATATTGCAAATTCCGCAATTTTCACTTCGGATAGAAGTGTTGAGGACTATGCAAATGGCATTTGGCATATAGATCCTCTTAAAAATATTAAATAGTATATTTATTTAACTAAATTGCTAAATAGTATATTTAATATTGAATTAATTAGAAATAAAGTTTAAAAAAAGAAAAGGTTTTATGATTATATTATCAATTGAAACATCATGCGATGAAACCTCCGTTGCGATTACAAATAACGGGCGAGAGGTTTTGTCAAATGTTGTATTTACACAGATTGCAGTACACACAATTTATGGCGGTGTAGTGCCGGAAATTGCCTCAAGAATGCACACGGAAAAACTATCTGAGCTAACGCTTGCGGCAATAAACGAGGCGAAAATTGCATTTGAGGACGTGGAGGCTGTGGCGGTGAGCTACGCTCCAGGTCTTATTGGTGCACTTTTAACAGGTGTTGCGTTTGCGAAAGCACTAGCTTTTTCACTGAACGTACCGCTAATTCCAGTACACCATATAAGAGGGCATATTGCCTCTTGCTATATCACTTTTAAAGAGCTTACCCCTCCGTTTATCTGCCTTATCGCGTCAGGTAGTCATTATCATATCTAAAAAGTAAACGACTATACCGACTATGAAATATTAGGTGCAACTAAAGACGATGCCCCCGGTGAGGCGTTTGACAAGGTTGCAAGACTGCTAGGTCTTGGATATCCGGGCGGTGTTAAGATAGATAAGCTATTTTCAAAAGGGGATAGTAAAAGGTTTAAATTTCCTAAGGTTACCTTTAAAGATAACCCTTATAATTTCAGCTTTTCGGGTGTTAAAACCAATGTAATAAATCTAGTGCATAATATGGAGCAAAAAGGTGAGGAAGTTCCAGTAAACGATGTTTGTGCAAGCTTTAATCAAATAGTTGCTGAAACACTTGTTGAAAAACTTCATTTGGCTTGTATCAATGAAAAAGCTACTAAAGTTGCCATTTGTGGGGGAGTATCCGCAAACTCTGTTTTACGCAAACTAGCCCTCGATACCTTTTCAAAGGATAATATTACCCTGTATCTTCCCGATTTATCACTTTGTGGTGATAATGCCGCAATGATAGGCTGTGCAGGATATTATGAGTATAAAGCCGGAAATATCGGCGATATGTATCTAAACGCTAAATCAAACAGCCCTATAAACTAAAAACACAATACTGATTAAATAAAAAATAACTAGCCAACTGAAAAATTGCTAGTAAATAAAAAGCACACCCAATTATGACTTTGCCCTGCTGTTAGAATAATAATCTACTAACACTAAAAGCAATGTAGCTACAACGATTGTTAGACAAAAAACCTAACAAAGATAAGTCGGTAGATACGCATATTTGGGGTGATTTTTTTATGTAAAAATGTATTAAGCTGTCTTTAAAACAAACAATGTTTTGTTAAAGTTTTGTTTTAAAGTAAAACTGTGTTATTAAAATATCTTTAGAGAAAAACTGATTAAGTCGTCTTTGGAATGAACAATAGTTTATTAAATTATTGTTGAAATAAATAATATTTT
>JAVVYT010000023.1:0-13750 GCA_036650995.1 Clostridia bacterium
ACGTCCTTAGATTTTTGATTTTCTTTGTAAAAATTTTGCTTTTTTAAGTGCTTAGATATTTTTTTAAAAAACTTTTTATTTTATTCTTTTAAAGTTTTTTCCTTTTAGTAATTTTATTTTTTAAAGTGCTTGCATATTTTTTTATATTAAACTATTTTTTGCTTTATGCTCTTTTAAAATTTAGTTATTTTATTTTTTAAAAACTTAGTTATTTTTAGCTCTTTAAAAACTTAGTTATTTTATTTTTTTAAAAAGTTTAAAACCTTTTGGAGAATTTCGTTTTGGATATCGTCTATCTCTCTTATAGTGTTTTCTTTTGCAGATAAAATATGCTCGAAATTATATTTATTTTGAACGTACTTTGCTGCGTTATAACTTTTTTCTAAAAATAAATCGTCTTTCTCGTGAATGTCCTTTAAATTCTCGTCCCCGTGGTATCTGCTTTTAAGAAGTTCTTTTACAATAGCAAGGGGCATATCAAGGAAAAAAACTAAATCGGGTTTTGGTATACCAATTTTATTATATTCAAAATCAAACATCCACTCTAAAAATGTATCAAATTCGCTTTCGGGAAGTTTCGCACATTGATGAATAGCGTTTGAAGTCACATAGCGATTGCAGATAAAAGTATCTCCGTTTTCGTATAGGCTTTGCCATTCTTTTTTATATGAAATATAGCGGTCAACAGCAAAGAAACTACTTGCGGCATAGGCATTTATATCGTTCGGATTTTTTGAAAGCTCACCATTTAAGTACATACGAACTGGGTATGAGGAGTTGCTTTCGTAGCAAGGGAAGTCAAGAAAATGAACGTTTTTAAACTCTTTTCTCAAATTTTCATAAAGTAGCTTTGATTGCGTTCCTTTTCCGGAGGCATCAACACCATCTAAAACTATTATTTTACCGTGCTGCATATTTTTTCCTCATTGCAAGTGCTTTTTCACAGCTCATTTTACCCTCAGGGCAAGGTCCTGTAAGGCAAGCAGGTCCGCACTTTACAAATAATTCGGGAGCCACTTCTCGTACTAATGATAGCATACGATCGGCAAGCTCGTGGATTTCCCACTGTGCTCTGTTACAGCAACGAAGAAGAAAAAAGTTTTTAAGAGAACGTGCGTTCATTGTAACTATAAGCTGGGTTTCGCAGGAGTTTGGAAGGATAAATCTAGCGTCTTCTATTGCCATTTTTTCGGCTTTTTTAACTGCGTTTACTTCGCTCATACCATTTTTCATAAGCTCACGTACGTGGTTTTCGGTAAGGATTTTTGAAATTTTTATATAGGTTAAACGATCTTGCTCCATAGCCTCGTTATAAGCGAGTAGTGCCTCAGGGCAGTTTTCAATGGCAGGAGGTGTAACATATTTAAAGTCTAGCTCGTTTACATAACGTTGCGATTTAACACTAAAGGATGCCATACGATGCCTTGTAATTTGTGCTAAAAGCGAGCGAGAAACACCTTCAATGCCAAAGGTAAAACTAGCATGCTCAATAGGGCTTTCGTGACCTATTTCAGAGAGCATATCAACAAACTTACCGGCGGAGTCGTCAGTTAACCCGTTTATTGTAGCGGAAACTGAAGAATCAGAGTAACAAAGTTTGGCAGCTGTGGCAACAGTTTTGATAGGTGATGGAGTATGAGAAATTAGAACAACGTTCATAGCCATAAAAAGTACACATCCTTAAATTTTATAAAATATATTTTAATCTTTTGATTTATGAATAATTGCTTTGAATAAATAAGCGGGGATTGAAAGCATCCTGAAAAATCTGCTAGGCTGATGAAATAATCTGTATAGCCATTCTAAACCTGCTTTTCTAAAAAATTCAGGTGCAAGTTTTGCTGTGCCGGCAATAACGTCAATCGTACCGCCAAGACCTAGTAATACACTATTTGAGAGCTTTTCTTTGTTGTTATACATAAAATACTCTTGCTTTGGTGAGCCTAAACAAACAAAGACAATATCAGCTCTAGATTCAATAATTTTTTCGCAAGCTTTAGCATCAGTTTCAAAATAGCCATCTGAATACCCTGCTATTTTAAGTCGAGGGTAGTGCCTTGAAATATTATCAGCAGCAGTTTTTGCAACATCTGGTTTCCCACCTAAAAGATAGAGGGATACATTATTTTTTTCCATAATAGGAAGAATAGCACGAGCAACATCAACACCTGAAACTTTACCATTTTTGATAGGTTTTTTGCAAAGTTTAGCCGCTAAAATAACACCGGCTCCGTCCGCTAAAACGATATCGGCAGTATTGATAATCGCAGCAAAGTTTGAATCTCTTTCTGCTAAGTTTGCAATTTCTGCATTTGGCGTTACTATATAGGGGGCATTAATGCTTGAAATTTTGGATAGGGTGATGATTTTATCAATAGCTTCATTTAGTGTAATGTCGTCAATAAAAATTGATAAAACTCTATTTTTCATTCCATTTGCCTCCTATATTATAATTTAGTTTTTACTTTAGAAATATTATACCATACAAATAGCAAAAAATAAAGTATTTTGATTAAAAACTTGATAAAAAGCAGATATTTATAGATTGTTTTTGAGGGAGTCTATGTCAATAAAATCTTCAATAAATTCTTTCTTTAAAAGCTCTCGTGGGATAAACTCGTTATATTTGCCCTCAATCTCGAAAGTGTCTGGAATTAAAAGGGCGTTTTTGTCTAGATTGTGGGTTTTAATATAATCTAGAACTTCGTAAATTTCGCTGTAACTTCGCTCTGTTATAAATAGGCAAACAGGAGTTTGTCGGTCAAAAAAAGGCTCGTTTGCAAAGCCAAAGGAAGATAGAATAATCGAGAGTGTTATAAGCTCGTGACTGCCTAAAAACGCAAATATTCCATAGGTATCTTCAGATATTTTAATGATAACTTCAGTTGTGATTTTGCTTTTTTTTGCCATCTGCCGAATTTCGCTAAGTCTTATTGTAGCTGAGCTTGAAAGGTATTTGTAGTTAGTATCGGAGATAAGACATTGTAGCATTTTTTTGACAACTTTAATGTGTACGTTAGAAGATGCACTATTTACAAAGCTTATTTTAGAAATACCGGGAAGCTCTTTAACATATATAACCATAGCGGATTTATCGATACTAATAGTTTCCCACGTGCGACCAGCAAGAGCAAACGATTCACCGACTGGAAAAGCCTCTTGAATAGTGCCAATTTCTTCTGCTCCTAATTTTACGCTGTACTCTTTTGGGTTTTCAAAAACTGTGTAAAATTCGTAGCGATTAACCTCTCGCTCACCATTTTCACCGATTAAAATACCGTTGTTTTCAGTCTGCTCTATTTGATTTATTGTAATTAAATGACGTAGTAGTGTTCTAAAATCCTTTTGTGATACGTTTTTAAAAAGGTCTAGTGATAGAATGTAGCTAGCTAACGCAGGCGGTGAAATCTCACCAGCTGATACTAAAAAGCTCATTGTTTGGTGATATAAAATACCGAAAGGTAATTTGTCTTTTTTTATCGGCTCAATCCATTTTTCGGTGAGGTAGAGTTCGATTATTGCAATACATCTGAGAAAATTCCAGTTTATAGCCTTGAAAAATTCCTCGTTGTTTTTTGAATTATCCTCTCTAAAGACAAACCACATTTCTGATGGATCCCCTCGTCTGCCTGTTCGTCCTAATCTTTGAACAAAGCTTGAAACCGAAAGCGGACAGCCTGTTTGAACGATACGTGAAAGCTGACCTAAATCAATGCCAAGCTCAAGCGTTACAGTGGCTCCGGTTACAACGGGGGCATCTGAACTTTTCATCTTTTTTTCTGCATACTCTCTAAATCCTGAAGAGATGTTTCCGTGATGAACAAGGTAATCTCCGCCAGTTTTGTTCTTTTCTGAAATTTTTTTGATGTGTGCAATGTTTTCTTCAACTTCTGCTTTTGAGTTTGAAAATACAATACTTTTTTTGTTGAATGTTATGGCATATAAATATTGATAGTAGGCTTTCATAAGCTCTTTTTCTTTGGCAGTTTTAGCATCGTATTTGACATAAAAATGCTCAAGTGAAAGACGAAGTTTTCGCTTTTCACTGTTTATAATAGGGGCACTGCATTTTCGGTTGGTCCCTGTTGTAAGCCAGTTTTTGGCGGACTCTATATCCCCTAAAGTGGCTGAAAGTCCAATGCGGATAGGAATTATATTAGTAAGCCTTTGAATTCGTTCTAAAATACAAAGTAGCTGAGCACCACGGTCCTCACACATAAAATAATGCACTTCATCAACTATGATATATTTAAGATCAGAAAAAAGTGTTATAGCTTCGGATTTTCTGTTCATTATCATAGCTTCTAAGGACTCGGGTGTAGTTTGCATTATCCCATTTGGATTTTTTAAAAGTTTGTTTTTTTCAGTGCGAGAAGAGTCACCATGCCATTTTGTAACGTTAATATGACTTTCTGAAAGTAGGTCGTAGAGTCTGTTAAATTGGTCGTTTATGAGTGCTTTTAGCGGACTTATATATAAAATGCCAACACTTTTAGAGGGGTTTTCGTAAAGCTTTGTGAGAATAGGTAAAAAAGCCGCCTCAGTCTTGCCACTTGCTGTGCCGGAAGAGAGGAGCAGATTGTCGCTTGTATCAAAAAGCACATTGCAGGCGGCTACTTGAACTTCTCGTAAATCCTCCCAATGCTCTTTGTAAATATAGTCCCTTATAAAAGGCGCAAGTCTTGAAAAATTATCCATATTTTTGCCTTTCTTTTTAGCTTTTTCGATGAAATTCTTGTGTTATATCTCAAATTCAGAGAATTCGTCCTTTATTTCATTTTCATCATCAAGCTTCATTTTCGCAAATTCAAAATCGTTTGTTTGCATTATTTCAGAGATGCTTTTAGAAGGATTTTGATATATTATATTAAGTAGCTCAATGAAATCACGGATAATCTCACGAGGTGTAATATTCGTTGAGGCGCCAATTCGGCTGTATTCTATTTTTAGAAAATTCTGCATATCAGCATCGGTAATAATAGGTGTATACTCAAATAAAGATGCGTGAATAGCTGATAATTTTTCAATTAAAACATACATCTCTTCGTTTGATAATGGCTCTAGGCGGATAATGGGAGCTAGCATATCACGGGTGGTAGCATTTGCAAATCTGCCCTCTGAAAGCCTTGATCTTAAAGCTTCGTAGCTAAATACGCCACGCCTTGTATCCTCAATACATTCAGGAGTTCCGCACATAATAATTCCAATGTGCTTAGCTTTTCCTTGAAGAGTGTCGTTGTACATTGTAAGTATTTTTTCGTAGTTGTTTTGACGAGTTATAGTATTTGGAATTTTAAAGATATTTACAAGCTCGTCAATTAAAATCAGCATACCGCTGTAACCCGCTTTAACTAAGAATAAAGCGAAGAGTTTTAGGTATTCATACCAGTTTTCATCTGAAATTATAATGTTTATGCCAATGTCATTTTTAGCGGCAGTTTTCGTTTCATATTCACCACGAAACCATTTTAAAACCATAGCCTTTTTTTCGTCATCATCATTTTTGTATGCTTTGTAATACATATTTACCATTTTTGCAAAGTCAAAACCGTGTACCATTCCCTCAAGGTCGTTTACTATCTTGAAGATTTTCGTTTCAACATAACTATCAAATAAAGTGTCGTCAGAGGAGATGTTATTTTCAGTCATTACATCGGTTTTGATGCTACTAATCCATTTTTCCATTATAAGCGCTAAAGCACCACCGTCCGGACGAGTTTTGGTAGACATATTGTGCATAAGCTCACGATAGGTCGCAAGACCTTGCCCTTTAGTGCCTACAAGGCGACGTTCGGGAGATAAATCGGCATCAACTACTACAAAATCACGATCCATAACATATGAACGTATTGTTTGAAGTAAAAAGCTTTTGCCACTACCGTATTTGCCTACAATAAAGCGAAAAGATGCGCCCTCGTCTGCTATAATATTAACATCGTGTAATAGTGCATTTATTTCTGTTTCACGTCCGACAGCAATGTACGGAAGTCCAATTCTAGGTACAACACCGCCTTTAAGGGAGTTCATTATTGCGGTTGCAATTCTTTTTGGTATTTTCATATTAATTTTTCATTTCCTCTCAAATCACTTTTGTAGTCGTCATATATAATAGGATATGCGCAAGTAGTGTCAATTATATTATCACCAATGTAGGTGAGTGCCTTTTCGTTGATGTTTTCAAGTAGTACCTCGGTCATTATATCGGTGATTTTTGTAATTTCATTTGGCGTTTCATTTAAAATTAACTTTAAAGCTAAAAGCTCTGTTTCATCGAGTGAATTAATAAGCGTTGTTATCTCGGTATCATTTGTCTTTTCATACGCTTTAGTGGCTTTAATAAAAGGTGTCGGCAGTTTTGTAACTACCTCATTGATATCTTTTTCCTCTTCCTTTTCGGTGGTATTATCTTCTTTTTCGTCGATAATTAATTTCTTTTGAATGATAGAAGCTTTTTTTCTAATTTCTTCAAATTTATCAGTATCAAAAGTAATCTCAGGAGGCGGAATAGGCGGTTTTGGAAGAACATTTGAATGAAAATTATTTTCTTTAAAAGCAGTGCTTACAGCAGTTGATATAATGTCGGTAAACTCTTTAGAAAGCAAAAGCTTAAAAAAATCTAAAGGCGAATAGTTTTCGATAAAATTACGGTTATAACATTCATTAACAATGCCGGAGGTGTTTGTAGATAGTTTGTATTTGTAGCCAACGTGAGTGCGAATTTCTATTTCCATATTCTTTAAAATATAGCCTATAATATTTTTGGATAAAAAAGCTTGAACGCTGATATGCCTAGCTTTCCAGCTTCCGTTTTTGCAGATGTAGCTGTCATTTGGGGTTATAAAAATTTCTGTGTCTTTGTATTTTTTGGTGTCATAGTAGATAGCGTTTCTATAAAAACTAATCTGATAATACCCTGTTGTTTTTCCTATGAAAAGATTTTGAAAATCAATATTTTTCTGCTCGCAAAACTTTTTAATAGCAGTAAAAACATAGCAAAAGCAGGTGTTTATAATCGGGATATTATCGCCTTTATAAAAGCGACTGCTCATTATTTTGTAGCTTCCATATTTATTGAAAAAAGAAAGGTTGTTTTCAAATTTGCCAGAAACAAGCTCGTAAAGCATAAGCTCGTTATCCTCAGGAACGACAGGCAATGAAGAGATTAGCTCCTTGTAACTCATTACATCAGAAAGGCAAAGAATATAGTAATCCTTAATCCACCATAATAAAAAAGTGTCAATTTTCTTGTCAAATTTTCGGTAAGAAAACCAGATGAAGAGAATTTTGTCTAGTCCGTCAGTTGGGGATTTTACTCCTATGCCATTTATTAATTCATATAGATAAAGGTATACAAAAGATTGTGAGTTTTGGGTAACAATACCACTTCTAACCTTTGCTCGCCAAGTAAAATATGCACGAAGCTCGGGTATCGAAAAGTCGCTATATCGAGGAAAATAGCGGTATGAATGGATAAAAGAGGGATAGTTATCCTCAAAATCTTCCATAAATTTAGCTTGTAGATAAAACTGCTCTTGAAGATAAATAGGCTCCCAAAAATTTGTATGTTCTTTAGGAAAGATATTAAAAAGTTGCTTGTATTTAGGGGAGATAGGGGGTGCAATTTCGCTAGCACGCTTTAAAATAGGCTCAGGCTTTACGGTGCTTTTTTCGCTCGTTTTAGAAACTTCAAAGTTTGCTACTTTGGAGTTTTTGAGGATATCGTCTATAATTTTTGTAATGTTAGCGTCCATAAAGCATAAATTCCCTAAGTGTAATTTTCTTGTTTTGATAGATTTTTGCTAAACTTCATTATATCAAATTTTTTGTAATGTATCAAGGAAAATGAAGAAGAAAACATTAAAAAACAAATTAAAAGATTTTTTATAGCTCGTATTAAAAAAAACAGAAAAAAATAATAGCCATAATTTATGCAAACGTTAAAATTATGGCTATTAATATTATATTATTATTTATATGAAAAAATTATTTTCTAAATGGTGCAGGAATGTAGCTTTCTTCAAAATCTCCTGTTTCTTTTAGCTTTCTTTGAATTTCTTCGTTTATAGAAATCACACAGTCGTTAATATTAGCAAGACCTCTAGTGACATCTTCGGCAAACGCACGACAAGACGGTGCACCACAACTGCCACAGTCAAGTCCTGGGAGTGACTCGGTTAGCTTTTCAATCTCACTTTCAAGCTGCATAGCCTCGCTTAGACTATCTGAAAGTTTTAAAATCGGTGTGTAGGTGAGGGGAGTGGTCCAGCTAGTTTCGCTGTAATCTGTACCCTCGAATTTATTACAAGAAAGAGGTAGATACTTGCGTAATCGCTGAATTCTAGCTTTTGCAACAAATGGATTTTCCATATTGAGAACACCGCCAACGCAACCACCGGGGCAAGCGTTTAGCTCGATGAAATCAAGATTATTTAGCTTTTCGTCTTCCATCTCTTCTAAAACAGTGATTACATTTTCAATGCCGTCAGCTGCAAGGTAACGTTCTTTTAAAAGGGCGCTAGATTCTCCGCCGGTGCTACCCCAACTAATCCCGACTATCCCTGAGTTTGATAGAGGTTTTGGAGTTTCGATGTTTTTCATAGGTGAAAGTATCTTTTTATACACTTCGGAAACAGCAATAGCTCCGTCAATATTTTTGTCGGTAATGCCAATAGGGGAGTGAATAGCTGTAACCTTAGCAGGGCAAGGGGAGATGAAAAATACGCCTATCTCTTCGCTTTTAAGATGCGTTTTAGCGATAGCTTGTTCTCTTGCGTTTTTAGCGGCAAGGTCAACAGGTGCCATAATCGGTAATACATTGTTACACAGCTCCGGAAATCTAACTCTAATCAGCCTTAAAACAGCAGGACAAGCAGAGCTTATAACAGGCTTTTTAAGGGTGTCATCATTATTAATAAGACGTCTTGTAATATCGCTTATAATCTCGGCGGCGGTTGAAACTTCGTATACCATATCAAAGCCACAGTCTAAAAGACCGGTTAGTATGTAGTTTATATCCCCTAAGTTATTGAATTGCCCATAAAAAGAGGGGGCAGGAAGTGCAACGTTATATTTGAAGTTTTCTAGCATTGAAAGACTATCGGTAACCGCTTTTTTTGCTCGGTTTTGGCAAACTCTTATACATTCACCGCAATCAATGCAACGCTCAGAAATAATGGTGGCTTTACCGTTACGAACACGAATAGCCTCTGTCGGACATCGTTTCATACAGTTAATGCAACCTTTACATCTATCTTTATCAAGTGTAACAGAATGAAAAATATTCATAGCAACTTTTTATTCCCACATCAAGACGTTTAAAAGTATGAGAATAAAGCTCCTTTTCATATTATATTTAAAAGCTATGGCTATTTGTTTAGAATAGTCATAGACAAGGTGGTTCCTTTTCCAACAACACTTTTAATATCAAGTGTGTCAGTGTATTTTTTAATGTTTGGAAGTCCCATACCGGCACCAAAACCTAACGAGCGAACGTTGTCGGGAGCAGTTGAGTAGCCTTCTTGCATAGCCTTTTCTACATCTGGAATACCGGGTCCGAAATCGGTAAGGGTTATCTCTATCTTGTTTTCATCGATAGAAACATTTGCCTCTCCGCCATTTGCATGAATTACCATATTTATCTCGCCTTCATACATTGCAATAGAGGTTTTGCGGATAAGGTCAGAGGGCATACCTAACCTTTTCATTACACGCTTTACTTCGCCTGAAGCCTCACCGGCAGACATAAAATCCGTTCCGTCAACAAGGAAGTTAAGATTAATCTTTTCCATACTACTTCTCATCTCCGATTAGTCCATTGCTATATAAAATGCCACAAGCAGTAAATAGCCTATGCGTAGTTGTGAGCAGTACCATACCCATATCTTCGGCAAGGTCAATGATAGTTTGGTCGGGAACTTTTCCACGCACAAACACAACACCGCCCATATCCATCATTTCAGCAGTACGCACAACCTGAGGATTTACAAGCCCTGTTAAAAGAATAGATTTATTCTTTACAAAAGCTAGCACGTCACTCATCATATCACTACCACAAGCAGACCGTATTTCAATATCCATTTTATCTTTTCCGACTACAACTTCGGCATCTAAGAGAGTACAAATTTCAGAAACTTTCATTTACATTTCTCCAATACAGATTATTATAATTTATCATACCACATTAATATCTTAAAATCAATATTTTACTATCACTTATAATGAAAATTATAAATTATTTTTAATGTGTTTTTAAAATCTATCCAAAAAAGAAAACCAAAGTTACCCTTCAAATAAAAAAGTCAACTATTTTTAAATAATAAAAAAGCCAAAGTGTGTGAAAAAATAAAATAGTTTTTAAAAAGGTTAAAATATTATTAAATACAGCCTTATTATTTGGTAAAGTTCCAGTTTAAAAATAGCAAAAGGCCATAACTTTGATAAATAAATAACAAAAATGTATTATTTTCTACAAAATCACCTTTTTTGCATTGACTTATTTTGGTTTTGGCAATATAATATATAGTAAATGATAATATAGATAAATGAAAGGTGAAAAACGAAAATGAGTAGAGTATATAATTTTAGCGCAGGTCCATCATGTTTGCCTGAGCCGGTTTTAAAAATTGCGGCGGAGCAGATGTTAAATTACGAGAATAGCGGTATGTCTGTTATGGAGATGAGTCATCGTTCTAAAGTGTACGAGGGCATTATTTTCGGCTGTGAGAAACTTCTAAGAGAGATTATGAGTATTCCTGATAATTATAAGGTATTATTTTTACAAGGAGGAGCTTCCTCTCAGTTTAGTATGGTTCCACAAAACCTAACCAAAAAAGGGAATGCAGATTTTGTAATTACCGGTATGTGGGCTAAAAAAGCATTAGCAGAGGCTAAGAAATACACTAATTGCAACATTTTAGCTACAAGTGATGACAAGACTTTTTCATATATTCCAGAACTTATAGAATCAAAATTCAATAAAGACGCAGATTATTTTTACATCTGCCAAAACAATACAATATATGGAACAAGATTTAGCAAAATTCCAAACACAGGTAATGTACCACTAGTTGCTGATATGTCCTCTTGCATTTTATCAGAAACTGTTGATGTATCAAAGTATGGTGTAATCTTTGCCGGAGCTCAAAAAAATATGGGTCCTGCAGGTCTTACTGTTGTTATTGTTCGTGAAGATTTAATCGGTGATTGCCTAGAGGGAACACCTACTATGTTTAAATATAGCACTCATTCAGAAAACGATTCAATGTACAATACTCCTCCTACATATGCAATTTACATCTGTAAGTTAGTACTAGAATGGCTACGTGATTTAGGTGGACTTTCTGCAATGGAGAAGATAAACACTGAAAAAGCAAAACTTTTCTATGATAATCTTGATAATTCTAAGATGTTCAGTGCTACTGTTATGGGCGATGATCGTTCACTTATGAACATTCCTTTTGTTACAGGAAATGACGAGCTTGACGCTAAATTTGTTAAAGAGGCAGCAGCCGCAGGTTTTGTAAATCTTAAAGGACACAGAAGTGTTGGCGGTATGAGAGCTAGTATTTATAACGCAATGCCACTTGAGGGTGTTACAAAGCTAATTGCATTTATGCAAGAGTTTGAAAAAAACAACTAAAATAATAATGTCATTTTCCCGATACGAGATGACAAAATCAGTTTCATAAAAACCTATTATCGTTTTATGAAAGTGTTTTAAAATAATAATTTTTTAATGGTCGGAGAAACGGAGCTTTAATATGTATAATATCTTTACACTAAACAAAATAGCAAAAATCGGTATAGAAAAACTAGATACAGATAAATTCGCTTGTAGTGACAGTATGGAAAATCCACATGGTATATTAGTTCGTTCTGCTGCTATGCACGATTATGAATTTGGAAGCAACCTACTTGCAATAGCAAGAGCCGGAGCTGGTGTTAATAATATTCCTCTTGATAAATGTTCTAAAGAGGGAATAGTTGTTTTCAATACTCCAGGAGCTAACGCTAACGCAGTTAAAGAGCTTGTTATAACAGCACTTTTAATCTCATCACGTAAAGTTGTAGACGGTGTAAATTGGGCTCAGAGTCTTAAAGGTAATGGCGATGCTGTTGCTAAAATGATAGAAAAAGGCAAGAGCAACTATGTAGGTCCTGAGATTACCGGTAAAACTCTTGGTGTTATAGGTCTTGGCGCTATTGGTGGATTAGTTGCAAATGTGGCAGTTTCACTTGGTATGAATGTAATCGGATTTGACCCATTCTTATCAGTAGATTCAGCTTGGAATTTATCAACTAATATCAAAAAAGCAAAATCTAATCGTGAAGTTTATGAAAAAGCTGATTATATCACTATTCATAGCCCACTTAATGATGATACTCGCAATATGATTTCAAAAGAAACAATTGAAATGATGAAAGACGGCGTTCGTATACTAAACTTCTCACGTGGTGAGCTTGTAAATACTGCCGATATCATTAAAGCTGTAACAGACAAAAAAGTTTCTGTTTACATTACAGACTTTCCAAATGACGAGCTACTTAATATTGATGGTATTATCCCAGTTCCACATCTAGGTGCCTCAACTCCTGAATCAGAGGATAACTGTGCTGTAATGGCAGCAAACGAAATAGGCGAGTATTTAGAGAATGGTAATATTATAAATTCTGTAAACTATCCTGAAACAAATCTTCCTCGTTCAACAAACCACAGAGTTTGTATTTTCCATAATAACGTACCTAAAATGTTGACTCAAATTTCAGCTACAATGGCAGAGCAAAACATCAACATTGAAAATATGCTAAATAAATCCAAAAAAGACGTTGCCTACACTATTTTAGACGTAGAGAATGTTCCTGCAAATACAGTAGAAACACTAATGGCAATTGATGGAATTTATAAAGTTCGTATCATCGGCTAATTTTCAACAATAAATTTTAATAGGGACTGATATAATAAAGTTATCAGTCCCTATTTTTTTAAAGTTTTTTAGGTGATGTTATCAACTGCATCTTCTAATGTTTTCACAAGTTTACCGGTTTTTCTTTTCATCATCCGCATATTGCGTGGAGTTGTCATAAGGGATACAGCAGAGCTTACTAATGCACCGGCTATTAATCCTTTAACAAACAAACCTGATTTTTCCATCATATGAATTATCTCCTTTCAGTTTATAAATGTTAACTCTCTATTAATAATATTCCAAAAAACTTGCCTTTTATCAAAAAAAATGATATTATTAATTGGTAAATATTATAAAAGGGGAATGATTATAATGGCAGAGATTAAAGGTTTCAAAGGTATTTTATACAATACAGAAAAAGCATCAAAGATAGAAAGTTTGGTATGTCCTCCATATGATATCATCTCCAAAGATGAAAGAGAACAGCTAATAAAAAACAATAAATATAATATGGTTAATTTAGAACTTCCTGTTGCTGAAAATAAATATGAAAAAGCAGGGCAAGATTTTAAAGCTTGGTGCGAAAGTGGCATTCTTCAAAAAGACGAGAAGGATAGCATATATATTTATGAAGAAGAGTTTATGGCTTATGGCAAAAAGCATAAAATTAAAGGTTTTATATCGCTAGTTAGAATAGAAGAATTTGCTAAAAATATAATACTTCCGCACGAGGAAACATTATCTAAAGCAAAAGACGATAGATTTAATTTAATGAGTACTACTAATGCTAATTTTAGCCAGATATATTCATTATATATTGATGATAAAAAAGAAATTTCATCAAA
>JAVVYT010000024.1:0-13559 GCA_036650995.1 Clostridia bacterium
AGGAGCAATTTTTTTCTTTTTATAACAAGTGTCACCCATCATTGACATTTCTACATGCAAATTGGCATTAATAGTGAATATCTATTGCCTTATTTCTTAAAATATGATATAATCAAATAAAAAAAACAAAGGATGTTGATAATATGAGAAAAGTATTAGTTACTGGTTCTGGAGGATATATAGGACGTCATGTTGTTAAAGCTTTACTAGATGAAAATTTCTATGTAATTGCTGCTGATATAAACAATGACGATGTTGATGCACGAGCAGACAAACGCACAATATCTATTTTTGATAAAGATCCTGATCTATTTGAAAAGCTAGGATCTCCTGATATCTGTATTCATCTTGCTTGGAGAAATGGTTTTGTTCATAATGCAAACTCACATATATTAGAATTATCAGATCATTTTTATTTCCTTGAATCGCTAATAAAAAAAGGTCTTAAAAATCTAGCAGTTATGGGAACTATGCATGAAATCGGTTATTTTGAGGGAGAAATTAACGATGATACTCCTTGTAATCCATTATCATATTATGGTATTGCTAAAAATGCACTTCGACAATCCCTACTACTTCTCACAGAACAAAATAACGTTAATTTATTCTGGCTTAGAGCGTATTATATTCTAGGCGATGATATAAAAAACCATTCGATTTTTACTAAATTAATCGAAGCTAATCGTAACGGACAAGAGAAATTTCCTTTTACATCAGGAAAAAGCCTTTTTGATTTTATTACTGTTGATGAGCTTGCAAAGCAAATATCTCTTGCATCAACGCAGGAAGAGATTACAGGAATTATAAACGTTTGTACAGGAACTCCTATGTCTTTAAAAGACAGAGTAGAGATGTTTATAAAAGAAAATGGCTTAAAAATAAAACTAGATTATGGTGCTTTTCCGGATCGTGAATATGACTCACCCGGAGAATGGGGAAATGCCGATAAAATCAATCGAATCCTTAAAAATTCACAAAACAGATAAAAAAGTATACTTTAAGTTCGAAAGGGAAAAATGCTATGAAAATTAATGACAAATTAAAAAACAGATTACTCATTTTTTTATTTTATGACGAGGAAGGGATAGTTGATGACTATATACCTTATATGCTTTCCGATATGCAAAAAAACATAAAAGATATGTGTATTGTATGTAATGGTAATCTTGATTCAAACGGAAGAAAAAAGTTTGAAAAGTTCACTAATCATATTATTGTTCGTGAAAACAAAGGCTTTGACGTTTGGGGATATAAAGAAGCTATATTATCTATTGGTTGGGACAAGCTTTCTGAATATGATGAATTAGTACTTATGAACTATACAATGATGGGTCCTATTTTCCCTTTTTCTGAGATGTTTGAAAATATGAGCAACAAAGACATAGATTTTTGGGGACTTACTAAATTTCACGAAGTTAGCTTTGACCCATGGGGTTTAATGGAATCCGGGCATATAAGAGAACATATACAATCGCATTTCATTGCTGTTCGTAATGATATGCTTAAAAGTGATGCCTTTAAAGATTACTGGGAAAATATGAGGATGATTAATTCATATGAAGAGTCTATCTCTTTTCATGAATCTTATTTTACTTATCATTTCTTTGAAAAGGGCTTTAAATGGGAGGTATATGTTGATACAGACGATTTAAAAGATTATTCTGTTCACCCTGTTGTTTTTGCAATTAACAAATTAATAAAAGAAAAAAGATGCCCTATTTTCAAAAGAAGAAATTTTATGAACAGCTATTCAGACTTTTTAGGCTCAACAGTTGGAGAGGTATCTTACGAGTTACTAGAATACTTAAAAACTGAAACTAATTATGATGTAAATATGATATGGGATAATATTCTAAGGTGCTACGATTTAAAAAACATAAAAGAATGTTTGCATCTTAACTATGTGTTACCAACAACCACATCAAAAAATATTACTAAAACTTTAGAAAAGAAAAAAATTGCTCTAGTTATGCATTTATATTTTGAAGATTTATTTGATTACTGCTATAATTATGCACTTAATATGCCAAAAGAGGCAGACTTATTCATTACAACTACTTCACAAGAAAAATGCGATATTCTAACTGAAAAGTTTAAGAACTTCCCATGCAAGAATATTAAAATACTCGTAACTGGCAATCGTGGAAGAGATGTTAGTGCTTTATTAGTAGCGGTAAAAGATTATATTTTAGATTATGACTATGTTTGTTTTAACCATGACAAAAAGGTATGTCAATTAATTCCCGAGTCAAAGGGATACGGTTTTTCTTACAAATGTTTTGAAAATACACTTAAAAGCAAGGATTATGTTAATAATGTTATCGATTTATTTGAAGAAAATCCAAGACTTGGTTTTTTAATGCCTTCTCCTCCTAATCATGCTGAGTATTTCGGCACTTTAGGTGATGAATGGGGCAAAGAGAACTTTGAAAATACAAAAGAGCTTGCTGATAAGTTAGGGCTTAAAGTTCATATGACAATTAAAAATGAACCTATTGCTCCTCTTGGAACTATATTTTGGTTTAGACCAAAATCAATTGAAAAATTATTTAAAGCAAATTTTACATACGAAGATTTTCCAAAAGAGCCAGCACATACTGATAATACAATTATGCATGCCATTGAAAGAATATATCCGTATGTTGCCCAAGATGCTGGTTACTATTCTGCTTGGGGATTTTCTGACACATTTGCAAAAATTGAAATGACAAATCTTTCACATATGCTTAGAGGTTTATGTTGTACACTTAAAGACTTAAAGATTAAGGGTACTTATGATATGGTAAACAATGAATTATACAGTAAGATTAATGTTGTAAAAGGGCTAGACAAAATATACGAGCAGTTTGAAAAAATCTATCCTCCAAGACAAGAAAAGTATGTTGCTGAACAGATGACACTCTATTATAATGACAACAATAAATTTACAGAACAAAGAAGTCTTAGATGCGATGTAAATTTGCAAGCTGATCGTTTTGACGTAGAATTTGCTATCCCTGAAAAAGCAACTAACATAAAAACAATAAGATTTGATCCCGGCAATAAAGGTATGATTATAGTTAGTAAAATGCTAATGACTATTTATTATTCTGATGAAACAAATGATATTTTAGAGCTTAAAGACTGTGCTTCAAACGGAATTAACGATAATAATCAAATTATCTTCCTAAAAGGATTTCCGCATATGTTCGTTTCTAAAATAAAAGACAAGAAGATTGAAAGCATAAGAGTTACAGGAAAGTTATCTACATACATTACAACAGATATGGTAGAAAAGGCGTTTTTACAAAGAATTATGACGTTTACACCAACTCTTTACTATGATATAGGTTCTAGTTTCAATGAGGACGATGTTCTTCGTACTGTAAACTTCGGGACTGGTAGCGAGCTTAAGGCTGTTTTTGATTTATCTGAGGTTAATTATCCAATTACTAAATTTAGATTTGATCCTTGTGAAACAGGAATGTTTGTAATAGATGGTGGAAGTATAGTTTTAAATTATACAGATAATTCTTCTGTTACCATTGCTCTTGATAAATGTAAAAACAATGGCTACAAAGTAGAAAACAACACTGTTTTTCTGACCATAGATCCTCAATTTCTTTTCAAAAATCCTAAATCCTGCAAATTAGCAACAATTGAAATAAAGGCAAAGCTTGACGACCAATTTATTAACAAGTCTGATAACAACCCACATGATAGCTATACAAAGCTAAAACAAGCAGTTAAAAAAATAATTAAATAGAGGTACAAAATGAAAAAAGAACGTCTGTTTTATCTTGATTTTATTCGTGCATTTGCTACAATTATCATCATATTAACTCACTTCAATGCATGCTTTATGAATGGCAGTCCTGAACTACTTAGCAAAGCTATCATAAGCACAAATTTCTTTAACATTTATATCGGCAGTTTTGGAGTATCATTATTTTTAATTATATCTGGTGCTTCACTTATGTATGTCTACCAAGATAAATGTAATGTAAAAACTTTTTATAAGAAACGATTTTTAAACATTTATCCGATGTTTTGGATTGCATATACTATTGCATTTCTCTTAAGATTTATTGCTGAAAAAGGTATTTGGATTGATATTCCAAAATACAGAATTATTTTCACCGCACTAGGTTTTGGTGAATACCTAAACACATTTTCTATTGCCACTTTTTCTATTATCGGGGAATGGTTTATAGGTCTTATAATATTAATTTACATTGTATTCCCTATTCTTTTATTCTTAATTAATAAATTCCCAAAATCCTTAGCTGTCGGAGCTATTGTAGTATTTATCGCTACATACTTTTTACTACCTGATAGTATTCCTAAAAATGTTATTCTATCAATTAGAATTCCAGAAGTATTAATAGGAATGTATTTTGTAAAATATGTAAAGAAAATAAATCTACCAACTGCTCTAGTCGGTGTTGCAGTACTCGCTTTAAATACTTTTTTAAAGCCTACATTTAATGATAGCATTCAAACTATATACGTAGGTTTAGCTAGCTTTGTAGTTTTAGTCTACATCGCTAAATTCATAAAAAATGTTACGGTGCAAAAGATTTGTTCAATAATATGCAAATACTCTTATTCGATTTTCCTTGTGCATCACGTTATAATTTATCGTATACTAGAAAGATTTGACTTAAATTCAATCAGTAAACTTTATGTTTATATACTATTTTTAGCCTGTCTTTTAGCTACCTTCTTGGTTGCATATTTACTTCAAAGACTATTCGATTGCGTTATGAAAGTATTTACTAACGATAAAAAAGATAAAGTTTTAGAAAAGGAAAAGCCTATTTTAAGTGAAAGTTTAGACACAAAACCTGATGTTGATATAAAGTCTGAAAACACTAAAGTAGAAGTTTTAAATTCAAAATGATTTTTAATAAAATAGCTATTAAATGCTAAATGGTGCAAAATGAATAAAGATAATTTCTTAGTTATTTCTGAAAAGATAAAAAATGAAGAGCATCTTATAAACGGTGTAGGCACACTCAAAGAAAAAACACTACACTCTATTTTAAAAAACTATTTTGAGCCAAATATTGATAATCATGAAATAAGAGTAGGCAGATATGTTGCGGATATTAAAAACTCTTCTGGCATTATTGAAATTCAAACGAGAAATTTTACCACTCTTAGAAAAAAACTTGATTTATTTCTTAAAACAGAAAAAGTTACTATCGTCTACCCTATCGCTAAAAGAAAATGGATTAGCTGGTGCAATATGGAAACATATGAGGTTTCTAAAAAAAGGAAAAGTCCTAAAACCGGTAGTGTTTTCGATGCTTTTTACGAGCTTTATAAAATTAAATCTTATCTCACAAACAAAAATTTAACTCTTTGTATTGTTTTACTTGATATTGAAGAGTATCGCTTTTTAAATGGTTATAGTAGCGACAAAAAGCGTGGTTCAAGCCGTTTTGAATCAATACCCATAAGTTTAGAGGACGAGGTGTATTTATCCTCTTTAAGCGATTATCAAAGGCTAATTCCGAAAGAACTTGCTGACACCTTTACAGTAGCAGATTATAAAAAAGTTGCTAAAATCAGTCCTCGTGCCGCAAGTCTTGCCTTAAATGTATTAAAAAATATTAATGCTGTTACTAAGGTTTCTAAGAATAGAAACGCAATTGTTTACAAACGAAATATTTAATAAAAAATCACCACTTTCATTTTTTAAAAGTGGTGATTTCATTTTGCATTTTGTTTTATTTTATATTTTATTTTTTACTTAAACAGTACTTTAAATTTATCTTTTTCTTAATAGTAAAACTTTGGTTTTACCATACATAGCTTTAAATTTATCTTATCTCAATAGTAAAACTTTATTTCTCCCTTTTTTTTAAAACTTTAATTTTTATTTAAATCGCAAAGTCCATTTTTATATAATTCAAAAAAATGGTTAGTAGGGCCATTGCCTTTACCAATTTCTAGAGAATGTTTTATAGCGGTTGTGACATAATTTTTTCCTTTTAAAACAGCTTGAGGAATAGTAAGTCCATTAGCTAAATTTGCAGCGATAGCGGAAGAAAAAGTACAGCCAGTGCCATGAGTATTTTTAGTATCAATTCTAACCGATTCAAATCTGAAAAATTCCTTACCATCGTACAAAATATCAACAGCATCACCAACTGCGTGACCGCCTTTAACTAAAACACTTTTACATCCCATTTTTTGGATAATAATTGCTGCTTTTTCCATATCTTCGATACACTCTATCTTGATATCAGCAATTTTTTCAGCTTCAGGAATATTAGGAGTTAACACATCAGCTAGTGGAATTATAATTTCTATTAATCTACCAATTGATGATGGGTCCATTAACGCACAGCCATTTTTTGCATACATAACAGGGTCTATAACAACGTTTTTTGGCTTATACTCGAGTAGTTTTTCAGCGACTGCATCCATAGACTCAGGAGTTGACAACATTCCGATTTTAACTGCATCTGTTCCAATATCCTCATAAACTGCGTCTATTTGTTTTTTAATCATATCAGCTGATATATCTTCTATATCAATTACACGACTAGTATTTTCAGCAACAACAGCTACAATTACGCTCATTCCAAAAACACCATTAGCAGAGAATGTTTTTATATCGGCTTGTATTCCCGCTCCGCCACTACAATCAGAGCCTGCAATAGTTAATACTTTTTTCATCATATTTAAAATCTTCTTTCATAAATTTTATTATTAATCTAAATACTTACTCATTTCCTTAAATGAGTTTATATAAATATCTGCAATATTTTTTATCTCGTCTTGCTTTAAATATTCAGACTCTTCAAAAACTCCAACCACTTTAAAGCCTGCTTTTTTCGCAGTTGTAACAGCATATAACGCATCTTCAAAAACATATGTTGTATTTTTTTTAGTACCTATTTTTTTAAGTGCCTCATTATAAATTTTAGGCTTATCTTTTCCGCATTTCATCTCTTGACAGGTTAAAATATCATCAAAAAGATTTAAAACATTACATCTTAAAAGTGCCTCTTCTGCTAATTTTTTATCCGAAGCAGTAGCAACACACATATGCACATTTTCTTTTTTAAGTCGTTTTAGAAAACCAATTACATATGGCTTTAACTTAACTTTGTAAATATAATAATTTTTTATCATCAGATTTACTTCATCGATTATTTCTTTTGGAGTGAGATTGATTTTATATTCTTCAATAAAATATTCAGCAGCACTTTGAAGTGTTTTACATTCAAGAACATCTGCTAAATCCTCTCTCGGAATTTTTCCTTTTAATTTTAAATAATCCCTGCCTAAATTCTCCCAAATTCCCATTGAGTCTAAGATAGTTCCATCTAAATCAAAAATAGCACCGGTTATTTTCATTTTTTAACCATATCCTTTGAAATTTCTTTTAATATTTTACATTCGTTTTCGATATCTTTGCTAGCAAATATCGCAGATACTAATGCAACACCTGAAATATTAGTTCCTTTTAAAGTAGTAATATTTTCTCTATTTATCCCACCAATAGCTACAATTGGGATATTAACAGCGTTAGCTATCTCAATTAAAGTATCTCTAGTGATATACTCAGGGTCTTTTTTAGTGGAAGTTGAAAACACTGCTCCGACTCCTAGATAATCAGCACCATTTTCCTGAGCAAATATGGCTTGCTGCACTGTTTTTGTTGACACTCCAAGTATCATATCATTTCCAATTTTCTTGCGTACATCTGATGCGCTCATATCGCTCTGACCTACATGCACACCGTCCGCCTTACATTTTATCGCAAGGTCGACATTATCATTAATAATAAATGGCACGTTATATCTGTTACAAAGCTCTCTAATTTCAATAGCTTCATTTAAAAAGTCGACTTCATCTAGCTCTTTTTCACGTAGTTGTAAACAAGTAGCACCGCCTTTTAAAGCTTTTTCCACCTGCTCTGCCATTGTTTCATTTCCAAGCCAAGAGTTATTAGTTATAGCATAAAGCAGTAGATAATTATTTTCGTATTTCAATTTTTGCACCACCTTCCAGTATATTATAATCCATTTTGCTCATAAAGTCTATTAAATATGTTCTAAAAGATGAAAGTCCTGTATTTTCTTTTAACATTTTATCATTTGCCATTTCTCCGCAAAGACCCATTGCTGAAACTGCTACAACAGTTGCATCTAAGATATTTTCCTTATTAGCCCCACAAAACGCACCAATTACAGTCGTGAGCATACAGCCACTTCCTGTTATTTTAGTCATATTTATATGACCATTTGTAATTACATATGCAATATTTTCATCACAAACAATATCAAGAGCACCACTTATTGCAATTACAGCACCTGTTTTTTTGCTTAACTTTTTTGCAAAAGCTATATTTTCGTCTAGGTTTTCATAGGTTATTACATCATCGCTTGCAGCATCTACGCCCTTTGTGTTTCCCGTTCCATTATAAACAGCTTTAATTTCAGAAATATTGCCACGTATTACAGAAAACTTTACAGTTTCAAGTAATTCTTTAGTGCAGACATCTCTCCATTTTGAGGCACCTGCCGCTACTGGATCTAGTATTACAGGGTGAGAAAGTTTATTTGCCATAATGCCGGCTTTTTTCATTGATAAAAAATTGTCTTTATTTAGCTTTCCCATATTAATAACTAGGGTGTTACAAATGCTTGTAATCTCTTCCACTTCATTAATATCTTCCGACATAATAGGCGATCCGCCCGAGGCTAAAATAATATTAGCACAATCATTTACCGTTACATAATTTGTAATACAATGCACAATTGGTGTTTGGTTTCTGGTGTTTGAAATAATATCTTTATTCATTATTTTTCCTCTATTCTTTATACTTATTAATTTTTTTATCAATAGTCAATATCTCCGAGCTTTCACTATAACAAATTTTCACAAAAGACATAAGCGATGGAGCACCTGCTTTTATCGCTATTAATTGACAGTTTTTAACTATCTCCATTAAAGTATCAAAGTCCCCTTCTATTGTAGTTTCAAATGGTGACACAACAGTTTTAAGGTTAAAGCTTTTAATATAGTCTATCACTTTATCAACTATAAAGCAAAGTTTATCATCATCAGATACAGTAGGTAAAACCTGAATTGCAACGCTAGCGTTTATCATTTAATTTACTTCCTTTTTAATTTTTTTGGTTATAATATTTACTACAACGCAGATTATAATTATAGCTACCATTGTTGGGAAAGTGTTTCCAAGTGGCATATCAATTAGCATAAATACTCTATATATTGCAAAACCTACCGCCCATATAATAAGATTTTTTATACTTACTTTTTTATCTGAATTATCGTTTCTCAAAATAAAGAAATCTGTAATTAAAATTGCTATCATTGGCGCAAAAACAGAGCCTATTAAATACAAGAAATTTTCAAACTGTGTAATTGGTGTAAATATTGCAAGAGCTGCACCTACTACGCAAACTACAATTCCCATAGGCTTTTCTTTAAGCTTACTAGAAATAGTTTCAAGGCTAACTCCTGCTGAATATACATCTAAAAAAGTAGTGGTAACGGTTGAAAATACGATTATTATTAATGCGGCAACACCAAAACCAGCACTAAGCATAATTTTAGCAATATCACTTTCACCGGTTAAAATTGCAGCGCCCATTCCTATTACATACATAAAAGTACTTGCAATGTAATACACAACGCTACTAACTAGAGTAGTTGTCTTAGCTTTTTTTGCATTTCTTGTATAATCTGAAATTAAAGGTAGCCAAGAAAGTGGCATTGCAACTGATAATTCAACCGCCATTCCAAAACTTATTGTGCTATCAAAAGTTGACACCACGTTGCTTTTAAAGATAATTGTACTAAGTAAAATCATCAGAATAAATAAAGCTCCCATTGCTATTATATTAACCTTATTTAGATTTTTAAGTCCGACTAATATCCAAACGATAATTAAAGCTGCTATAACAAGGCACCAAACCCACTGACCGCCTATATTTGCAATTCCATTAGCCGCAATAGCACCGGTGATTATCATAACCGCTGTCCAGCCAACAAGCTGTAATACATTTAAAACTGAAAATACAATTGAGCCTTTAGAGCCAAAAGATATTTTTACAGTTTCCATTGAACTCTTCTGCGTTTTAGCACCGATAAGTCCTGCAAAATAAAGTAATGCACAGCCAATAAGATGCCCTATTAAAATTGCTGCTATTCCTTTAGCAAAGCCGAGCGGTGCAATTAGTGTACCGGTTAAAATTTCCGCCATAGATACTGCTGCTCCAAACCACAATAAGCCGTTTGAAAAAATCGATGTTTTAGTTTTTTCCATAAATGTTCCTCTTTCTTTCATTAAAAGCAATGATTTTATTTTTTAAATGTTAAATAAAATTATTAAATTGCCTTTAATCTTTCTTTTATTTTTCTCAATATTTATAAAACAACCTAAAGCGAAAAAAATGCGAGAAATACTGATTAGCATTTCTCGCGTAAAAATAAACTTTATTACTTCCTACGTTGGCATTATCCAAATCAGGTTACATAGTCTTTTAAAAAAATTTAAAGACTATTAGGGTCGAAGTCCATAACTTCCTCTCAGCAAATTCATAAGCTCCCCTGTTTTTATTATATTGTGTTACTATAATAGCATAGATATTTTATTTTGTCAATTTTACTTTAAAATAAAATTAAACAAAGGTAATTAATAAGCCATTCTAGGATTTATCCAACGTTCTTGATCTGTTAAAACAACTTTTCCTGTAGCAAGACTCTTTTGCACATCGATTATCCGCTGATTGTCACTACCTCTAAAAGATAAATCGAGATTTCTTCTATCAATCATAAACTTTCCGTCTATCAAGATATCAAGCTCTTTTAAAAATTCTTTATCATCATCTGAAGTTAACTCTTCAAAAAGATATCCTGTGTAGGCAGCTAGTTCATATTTTTCTGACCGTAATCTTTTGGCTAAAATAGCAAAAGCTTCAGACTGCTCAAAAGGTTCACCGCCAGAAAAAGTAATACCTTTTCCAAGTTTATTTCTTTTTGCCACTTCTACAAGCTGATCGATAGTATAGTAGTAACCTTTGCCAAAGCTATGTGTTTCGGGGTTATGGCATCCTTCACAATTGTGATAACAGCCCTGAGCAAAAAATACTGTGCGTATCCCAGGACCGTCCACTATTGAATCTCTTACCATTCCCGCTAAATTAATTGTTGGCAAGACCATGTTTTACTCTATCATGCTCTTCGGCTTTTTTAGCGTCATTCCATTTATCCATTGTGCCTACAAGGTAACCTGTAATACGGCGAATACGCTCAAATCCTACATCTGTTCCAATACTTTGTTCTTTTTGAATTGTTGTCATAATAATTTCTCCTTTAATTTATAAACTTTTATTGTTTTATTTTTTTTCTAGTTACAACCACAAAATTGAGCTGTTCCAGGAAATTGTTTTTTTAATTGTTGTAATTTTTCTTCGCTTATACTTTCACCTTCATGTCTGCCACATCTAGGACAAACTTCACCGATAACACCAACATATCCACAAACAGGGTCACGGTCAACCGGGTGATTTATAGAACCATAACCAATATTTGCATCGTGCATACAACGTACAACAGCCTCAAAAGCCTCAACGTTATTTGCTGTATCACCGTCAAGCTCAACATAGCTAATATGCCCTGCGTTTGTATATGCGTGATATGGTGCCTCTGTATTGATTTTGTCAAAAGCTGAAATATCATACCAAACTGGTACGTGGAAGGAGTTTGTATAGTAATCTTTATCTGTAACACCTTTTATAATACCATATCGTTTTTTATCCATCTTGATAAATCTGCCTGATAATCCTTCAGCCGGAGTTGCAAGTAAGCTGTAATTCATATGTTGCTCTGCACTTAGTTTATCACAATACTCACGCATATGCTTTACAATTTCAAGACCTTTTTGCTGAATTTCCTTGCTCTCGCCATGATGATGACCATATAGAGCTGTAAGTGTTTCTGCAAGTCCTATAAATCCTATTGATAAAGTACCATGCTTTAATACTTCTCTAACCTCGTCATTTGGATTTAACTTCTCGCTATCTAGCCATACACCTTGTCCCATTAGGAAAGGATAGTTATAAACGTGCTTTTTAGCCTGAATTTCAAAACGATCAGCAAGCTGGTTTGCTGTAAGTTCTAACATTTTATCTAGTTTATTGTAAAATTCTTTTTCATCACCATGACTCTCAATTGCAAGCCTTGGTAGATTAATTGAAGTAAAACTAAGATTACCACGTGAATACGCAATCTCTCTTGTAGGGTCATATGAATTTCCCATAACACGTGTACGGCAACCCATTGTTGCAACTTCAGTTTCTGGATGTCCTTCTTTATAATATTGTAAGTTAAAAGGTGAATCTAAAAATACATAGTTAGGGAAAAGTCGTTTTGCACTAACTTTACAAGAAAGTTTAAACAAATCGTAATTTTTATCCCCTTCGTTATAGTTTACGCCCTCTTTAACCTTGAAGATATGAATAGGGAAAATTGCTGTTTCACCATGCCCAAGTCCTGCGTCTGTTGCTAATAAAATATTTTTAATTACCATACGACCTTCAGGTGAGGTATCTGTTCCATAGTTGATAGAAGAAAACGGTGTTTGCGCTCCGGCTCTTGAATGCATAGTATTCAAATTATGAACAAAGCCTTCCATAGCCTGGAATGTATCACGGTCTGTACGTTCATAGGCACGACGACGTGCAATTTTTACAATATGAGCTGCTGTCTTTTCGTCTGCTTTCTTCGATTCAATAATAAGTTTTAACATCTCATCATCAAACTGCTCAGCATTATCCTCTAAACGTGGTGGCTTGCCGGTAATATTTGTAACTTTAGCTATCACTTCTTTGGCAAATGTAGCTTCATTTTCAGTACCTGTAATGTCCTCAAGTGCTTCTGCTAGCTTTCTTGCATAGATTTTTTGGAAACTTCTATCTACGCCGAGTGCCATACCATAATCAAAGTTTGGAATGCTCTGCCCACCATGCTGATCATTTTGGTTAGACTGTATTGCAATGGCAGCTAGTGCCGCAAAACTCTGAATACTCTGAGGCTCACGTAAAAAACCATGTCCTGTTGAAAATCCATCTTTAAATAATCTTATGATGTCTATTTGACAACAAGTAGTTGTAAGCGCATAAAAATCAAAATCGTGGATATGAATATCGCCATCAGTATATGCTTTTGCCTGCTCCGGTGTTAAAAGATAAGCAGCATTATAAGCCTTAGCTCCTGCAACACCAATTTGTAGCATACTACCCATAGCAGTATTTCCATCAATGTTCGCATTATCTCTCTTCATATCCGATGCACGAGCATCAACATTTGTAATCTCGTCAATTGCTTTCATAAGACTTGTGTTTGACTCACGAATACGTGTACGATTTGCTCTATATAAAATATACTGTTTTGCAGCATCTTCAAATCCAGAATGCATTAAACATTTCTCGACAGCATCTTGTATATGTTCAATCTGAGGAGGCTCAGATTTATTACCTTTATTTTCTATTGTTTCTTCGACTTGGTTTGCAACATTTGCAGCATCGGTA